>CALCFH010000345.1 GCA_937900215.1 uncultured Cryomorphaceae bacterium | reverse complement strand
ATCGTTTACAATTTCAAGAAGATTTGAACTACAGCCAAACGCTGGAATGGCTCTTTGAAAAACTGCCCATGTTTCAGCGCATTGGCGGTGCAGCCTACAAAGCAGACCTTACGAATACCATCGAATTTTGTGCGCACCTGGGAAACCCAGAAAGAAACTTTAAGAGTTTTCACGTAGCTGGAACCAACGGCAAAGGCAGCACTTCGCATATGCTTAGCGCGGTTCTTCAAGAACACGGATTCAAAACAGGGCTTTTTACCTCTCCTCATCTAAAAGATTTTCGCGAGAGAATGCGCATCAATGGACAGATCGCAAGTGAAGAATTTGTGGTTGAATTCGTTGAGAATCACAAAGAATACTTAGAAGAAAAACAGCTTTCTTTTTTTGAAATGACCGTTGGTATGGCCTTTTCTTATTTCTCTGAGCAGCAAATTGATATTGCCGTTTTAGAGGTCGGAATGGGTGGAAGGTTAGACAGTACTAATGTGGTTTTACCTGAGATCTCTGTGATCACCAATATTTCCTTCGATCACCAAGCTTTTCTAGGAGACACTTTAGAGCTTATTGCAGGCGAAAAGGCCGGAATTATTAAGCCGCGAATTCCAGTGGTTATCGGCGAAAAACATGCTCATACGGAAGCCGTATTTATTGAAAAGGCAAAATTAAATTCAAGTCCGATTTATTTTGCCCAAGACGAAGAGCATCCCTCCTATTCTCTCGATCTCGCGGGTACTTATCAAAAGAAGAATCTACAAACGGTATTGAGTTGCCTTCACCATCAGCGTTTTTTTAAGGTGGATGAAGTTAAACTCAAATCGGCCTTACAAAAGGTAGTTCCTTCCACTGGACTAAGAGGACGATGGGAACAACTGTCTAGCCATCCTGTGGTGTATTGCGATACGGCCCATAATCTAGCGGGAATTCAACTGGTTTTAAAGCAGATGGAAACACTGAATGCTTCAAAATGGCATATGGTATGGGGAATGGTAAACGACAAGGATATAGATGGAATTCTTCAAGTGTTGCCCAAAAATGCGACGTACTATTTCTGTAAACCCAATGTTCCAAGAGGGAAATCAGCGGATGAGCTTCAAGTGGAAGCAAAAAAATGGGGACTAATAGGCGAAAAATACGATAGCGTTGAATTTGCGTTAGCCGATGCAAAATTTTATTGCGCTGATAATGAGATGATATACGTTGGCGGAAGCACTTTTGTTGTCGCTGAAGTGATTTAGTGTTTGTAGAATTACAAGGAGTGTCTATATTTGCCCTCCCATTACGGGCGCATAGCTCAGCTGGTTCAGAGCATCTGCCTTACAAGCAGAGGGTCCGCGGTTCGAACCCGTGTGCGCCCACATTGAAACCCCAACTTTCAAAGAGTTGGGGTTTTTCATTTTTAGTGAAATACTCAGATGAAACTTCCTGAGAGGGACAGCAGACCTACAATTGAAATAAGAACCACATTAGTCGAGTAGGCTAAATTCAATCATAAGATGTGCTTTCTTCAATTCCTTTTCTCTTTTAGACCATAAACCCACTTCCACCTTGGCCACAGGAAATTCGGAAGCCTCAGCAATAGAAAAATCACTCAAGAAAAATTTCTCTCCCACCTTATAATAGGCTTGGGAAATAGAACCCTCTTTTGTAATGCGCCAAAGCCGAAGACCTTTTGAAGAAATAATTCTATTCATTTTCATTTTATTCTTGCCCTTCTCAAAATAGGCCGAGTTTTCTTTGGATGGATGAACAAACAAAAGATCTCCCTCATTTTGAGCAAACTGAATGAAGTTATTTGCTCTAAGACCATAGGTACCAAAGCCAAGCATGGGTATTATTTTGTGAAATTGTAGCTCTTCATCTGAATTGAAATACATTATTAAAACTTTATCCAATGACATAGGTCCTTTTAAATCATAAGTGAACTCCTGATTCCTATAGATCCGATAGAAAGAACCTGAAACCCCTTCAATACGTTGGCCAAATTTCCAAATACCTCCTAGAGGACCATGTTCTCTTACTTGTTCTCGTAGTTCAGGCTTGCTGGATAGGGTCTTTGGATACACTAAGTCTTTGTTTTCAAGATCTATAGAATACAGATCCAAATCAGTACACACTTTCTCTTCTCGATCCAGTTTTGTCATATACAATTCTATGTGTTGGCTGTCCAATAGATTCCATTCTGGACAACAATGCGATTCTTTTTCGAGAGACAATTGTATCTCTTCGATTTCCCCCTCCTTCGTTAGTTGGAATATTCTATACACTCGATAAACAGAAGAGAAAGCTGTTTCAGGAGAGGGAGGCTGGATCTTTGATTCTACTACCTCCTTATTTTTATTAAACCCGAGGATCAAGACTAGCCCTTCATCTGTAATTGCAACTTTCTCCAATCCAAGAGAACTTGCTCCCTCAAAATCGCTCCTTTTAATCAAATGCTGCCGTATTTCACCTGTATTTCTGTTTAAGATAAAGAAACGTAAAGCTGTAAAATCCTCCTCTTCTCCAATGAGAGAATAACGCAAGTCAATGAGTGCAAATTTCTTGTTTGGCGAATGATAGGTATTGTGAATGGCTGTAGCTTGGTTGATATTTTTGATAGGATCTAAAACCGTTTCGAATGGACCCAAAACGCCAGAATCATCGAACATCCTTTTGTATATCGCAAAGTTCGATCTTCGGAAATAATAGAAATTCACTCCAGCAGCATCTTTAGATTGCGTTTCTAGATCAACGTAGTCCTGTGTATTGGTATTTTGCTCCTTCTTGCTCTTTGGTTCCTCTTCTGGAGTTATGCGCACAAACTCGTTGTTTTCCAACCGATAAAAGATTCGATCCATAAAATGGAACTTGCCATAGACCCAGTAACTTTTCGTCAAGTAATCTCTTGTTGACTCGCTCCAATACAGACTATCAGTAAAAGGTACTGCCGATTTCAAATATCCTTTGCTCTCTATTTCGTAGGAGTTGGCAGAATAATTCAACGATTGAAGATCTTCGTCTTTTGAAATCACTTTATGCTGAAAACAAGATGGAAGCAGAAGTAAAAAGCTAAAAGCAATTGCGAATCGGATTCTAAATAAGATAGTCTTCATACAATACGGTGAAAGGGTAAATTTTGGATAGATTGTAAATGGATATAGAATTATTATATATCCTATTTTTGGGCTTCTCTTGCCTTGATTTCTTTTTTCAACTCCTTATTCATCTTAACCTTATTCTTCTTGTTGGCGCAGTAGTCGAGATACAATTCCTTGGCTTCCGCTTGAATTCTATCTGGATCGTTGGCCACCTCTTCATCTACTAAAGCCGCTTTAGTTAAAGCCGCCAGGTGGATTCCGAGCAATGCAGAATTTTTCTCGCTATACCCTGGCATATTGGCCATATCAACAACAAATTTGATGTGTGTTCCCTCCATCCACTTCATAACAAATTGAAGGCAAATGAGTTGCTCTTGACTTTCGTCTATCGGATTCGATAAAATATATTCAGCGCATTGTAAAGCCTCTTCTTCCCTGTCTTTGTATTCCTCTAGGGTTTGCATTTCTATTCGCTTGATCTTTTTGAAATCTTGCGCTTCAAGTCCCCATCCTACTATAAGAAAAAAGAGAGCTAAGCCTATTCTAAGTATCATAATTCTAAGGTTTATTTTCTGCTAAGAAAACAAAATAAGTAGTGCCCCAATAAGAGAAGGCCGAAAAAAATGGAAACCCTTCTTACATTGGATTGGAAGCGAATAAGAAAGCAAG
>CALCFH010000344.1 GCA_937900215.1 uncultured Cryomorphaceae bacterium | reverse complement strand
ATGGTGCTTAGATCTATGGACTCTATGTTTGGAACCAATCCATGAAATAAGGCTCTATCCTTTTCATTATCAAATCTCTCAACATCAAGCATCCCTCTGTCGCTCGTATCCATAATAACTGGAATGCCTTGTTTCTTCGCCCATTTGCGTGACTCTATTTTAACCTCCAGCGAATCGCTTTCTTCAATAAGAAGATCCAATTCATCTGTAAAGCTAGAGAGATTCTCTGCGGTGATGCCATCTGGAAATAATATCACTTCCATAAAAGGATCCATTTCAACAATAGCACGCGCCAATAAGGTAGTTTTGGGTAAGCCGATTTGATGTACACCAGCCCGAAGGCGATTCATATTACTTAAATCGAGTACATCGAAGTCGGCAATCTTTATTCTACCAAACGAGCCTTCCATCGCCATGGTAACACCAACCGTTTGACCCACAGATAAACCAATAATTCCTACCGTTTTAGTGAATAATTCAGTCTGTTCACTTTCTCTGATTTTATTCTTATTTCTAGAATATCGAACTTGCCTAAACTCAATTTTTGGCAATACGCGCACTGCCGTATTCAACCAAGGGTAATACACCCAGTTCCCTATAGATGGAAGTCTATTGGAAGCTAAAAAAAGATTTAGTTCAGACTGAAAAGCGGTAGAGCTTGGATGTAGACTGGGATTTATAATTCGAAAATATTCAGTCCATTGAAGTAAAGTATTGTCTATACACTTCGTTGACTCACCAAAATACAGTTGAACCGCAGACTCTGACAACAAGGTACCACAGCCTACGATCTGGTGCTCAGAAAAAAGCACATTCTCCATTATTCTCCCTTTATGGCCTCAAATGTATGGCTTAGACCTAAATCAAACTATTGTTATCAACGCATCCACATTTGTCAGTTCGTATAATTCTCTACTTTTGAGGCAGAAACACCTTATATCGTGGATGGCAAAGTAGATAAAATCAAAGTATTGTATGTTGACGATGAGGAAAATAATCTCATTGCATTTAAAGCGGTCTTCAGAAGAGATTACCAAGTGTTTACGGCAATTGGAGGAGCAGAAGGGCTTGAAATTGTTCTGAAAGAAACCCCTGAAGTTATTATCACAGATCAGCGCATGCCCTTGATGACTGGCATTGAGTTTCTTCAAGAGGTAATTAAAGTTAACTCTAGTTCAATGCGGCTTTTACTCACTGGCTATGCCGATATATCTGCTGTAATTGATGCCATCAACAAAGGGCAGGTGTATCGATATTTAACCAAGCCTTGGAATATAGATGAGGTGCGCCAGGCTATCGATAGTTCGCATGAGCTGTATCGTCTTAGAAAGCAGAATGCCAAGCTCTTAGAAGAGTTAGAAATTGCCAATAATCAATTGGAATTTTTACTGCGACAAAAATTGCTTTCTTGAGTATTATTTCGTTTGATTTTATTGTGTCTAGCACTATATTAGAGCTAAATGACTAAGACCGTTTCTGAAAAAGACAATAAGGCTATTTGCGAGAGGTACCGATCTATACTGCGCTCCTTGCGCGATAGATCTACTGCACAAGAATTGGCAACCATTCGCAGGGCACTAAACCTTGCCTTGGATGCGCATTCCAATATTCGCCGTAAATCTGGGGAGCCCTACATACTTCATCCTCTTGAAGTTGCCATGATTGTTGTAGATGAAATTGGATTGGGAGCTACTTCAGTTATCTCTGCCCTACTTCACGATGTTGTAGAGGATAGCGACTACCGCCTTGAGGATATAGATCGACTTTTTGGGGAGAAAATTGCTCGTATCATAGATGGCCTGACAAAAATTTCGGGGGTATTTGATCAGAGTACTTCTGCTCAAGCCGAGAATTTTAGAAAAATGCTCCTTACCCTAGGAGACGATGTGCGTGTAATTCTCATAAAGTTGGCAGATCGCCTGCACAATATGAGAACAATGGAGAGCATGCCAGCGCACAAGCAGGTGAAAATTGCCTCAGAAACACTTTACCTCTATGCACCCCTAGCCCATCGATTGGGCTTGTATAACATTAAAACCGAACTCGAAGATCTCTCATTAAAATATACCGAGCCCGAAGTATACCGAGATATTTCTATGCGCATGAAAGCGGCTCAAGCCGATGAATTGCGCTATTTAAAAAAATTTAGCACGCCCATAAGTTCCGCGCTAGGGCAGGAAGGAATAGAATTCACTCTCAAAGAAAGGGCGAAAAGTATTTATAGCATTCGAAAGAAAATGATCAATCAGGGTGTGAGCTTTGATGAGATCTACGACAAATTCGCTATTCGGATTATTCTCGATACTCCGCTTGAAGGCGAAAAAGCCATTTGCTGGAGAGTTTTTTCAATTGTTACTGACTTTTACAGGCCCAATCCGGATCGAATGCGCGATTGGATCTCCACGCCAAAGTCAACCGGTTACGAATCTCTGCATACCACAGTAATGGGACCCGAAGGCCATTGGGTTGAGGTTCAAATCCGTTCAAAACGCATGGATGAACAGGCCGAAAAGGGTTTGGCCAGTCATTGGAAATACAAAGGCGACGATGATGTGGATAGCCGATTTGAACAGTGGATAAACAGAGTGCGAGAGGCTCTTGAATCGAATAATTCTTCTGCACTTGAATTCATTGACGATTTTAGATTCAACTTATTTAGCGATGAAATATTTGTTTTCACACCAAAAGGAGAACTAAAAACCCTTCCAAAAGGAGCTTGCTGTATTGATTTTTCTTTTGAAATTCATACTGACATTGGTCTTAGAACCCTAGGCGCCAAAGTGAATGGCAAAATGGTTCAGTTAAACTATAAGTTAAAGAGTGGCGATCAGGTTGAAATCATTACCTCCTCAATCCAAAAACCGAAAGAGGAATGGTTGAACTATGTGGTTACCTCTAAGGCGAGAACAAAAATTAAGTCGTCATTAAACGAGGAACGCAAGCAAATAGCGGAATACGGGAGAGAAATTTTAACTCGAAAATTGAACTTCCTAAAGATTAAGCTGAATGACCAAGTAGAAACTCAGTTATTGAATTTTTTAAAGCTAAGAGACAGTCAAGAATTATACTATCAGGCTGGTCTTCAATTACTAGACAATCAATTACTTAAGTCGTTTGTCAAGGAAAGAAGCGGCGGATTTGTTGGATATATTCGAAATCGATTTAAAAAGCAAGGTCCTTTACCCCAAATTGCCCCAAGTAACCAAGACAAAGGACCAAGTAAGTTGGTTTTTGGTATGGAGGAGCAAGATTTACCATACAAGCTAAGTCCGTGTTGTAACCCCATTAATGGAGACGATGTATTTGGATATATAACTATAAATGAAGGGATAAAGGTTCATAGAAATGACTGTCCAAACGCCATTGCCCTTCAGTCGCGTTATGGAAATAGAATTATTAAGGCCACATGGATTTCATCGGATGTGGTTGAGTTTATTGCCAACTTGGTTATAAAAGGCATCGATACCGTCGGATTAGTTAATAGAATCACCCAACTCATCTCAAATGATTTAGACGTAAACATTCGGTCGATAAACATAAGTGGCGGTGCGGGAACCTTTGAAGGATCAATAATGGTAGTGGTCCGAAACAAAGTTCATCTGCAGAACATCATTGATGAAATTAAAAAAATTGACGGAATTAAAAGTGTTGATCGCTATTTAAAAAATGCTTGAGTTCAATTGCCTTATTTTTACCCTTTGATTTCAATACAACATTGGAAGAGCACCAACTTGAACACGTGAAAAACGTGTTTACCGCATTTCTTGAAAAGAATGGTCAACGCAAAACTTCAGAGCGTTATGCCATCTTGCGCGAAATATATCAGAGTAATGAGCACTTTGATATAGAATCTCTGTACGTTACCATGAAGGATAAAAACTATAGAGTAAGCAGAGCAACTTTGTACAATACAATAGAACTTCTGCTGTCAAGCGAGCTTGTAAGGAAACACCAATTTGGTCAAAATCAAGCGTTTTACGAAAAGTCATATTACAATAAGCAGCACGATCACATTATAGTCACCAATACAGGAGAAGTATTGGAGTTTTGTGATCCACGCATACAACAAATTAAAAATTCGGTAGAAGAAATCTTTGGATTAAAAGTGAAAGGTCACATTCTCTACATCTACGC
>CALCFH010000343.1 GCA_937900215.1 uncultured Cryomorphaceae bacterium | reverse complement strand
TTAGTAGATGATTTTTATGTGAATATGCATGTGCTTTCAAAAGGAGGAAAGACGGCATGGAGCCGAAAGGCGCGTTGTGTCGAAGACAATGCCGTGGAGGAGGAGGAAGAATTTAGGAGGAAGTTGCGGATTTCAAGGGGAAATTTTCAAAACCTATTCTGGTTTAAAAAAATTCTTTTCAAACAAATACTGTTGAGCTATTCTTTTATTAGCCACAAGGTTTTGCGTTGGTTTACGCCTCATTTGATGCTTTTGGCTCTTTTGTTGAGCGCCTATCCCGCTTGGATGGGAGAAGTGTTTTCAAGAGCCTTTCTCACCGCCTCTGCCTTAGTTTGGGTACTGGTTACTGGCCCATTCAGACATAGCGGTGCGGTAAAGAGTCTGCGCCACTTTTATTTAATGAACTACGCACTCTGGAAAGGGTTTATTTCATACACAAAAAATCAGGGAGAATATGTCTGGGAGCCAACCAAACGAAAACAATAGTCCGCTCGATTCGGTACTAACCGCCATTGAAGCCATCAAGGCTGGTAAAATGGTCATTGTTGTAGACGATGAGAATAGAGAGAACGAGGGCGATTTTGTTGCCGCTGCGGAATGCATAACGCCTGAGATGATCAATTTTATGGCTACAGAGGGTCGTGGACTTATCTGCGTTCCTTTGCCAGATTACCGTTGCGATGAACTGGGTTTAGATCCTATGGTTCAGAGGAATACGGAGTTGCATCAAACTGCCTTTACCGTTTCTGTAGATTTATTAGGACATGGGGTAACTACGGGTATTAGTGCTTCAGACCGCGCAAAAACCATCCAAGCACTCATCCACCCTGACACCAAGCCAGAACATCTTGCTCGACCAGGACATATATTTCCACTAAGAGCGAGAAAAGGAGGCGTTCTTCGAAGAACAGGTCATACAGAAGCCGCCATTGATTTGGCTCGGTTGGCTGGATTACAACCTGCTGGTGTGATCGTAGAGATTATGAATCCGGATGGAACCATGGCCCGATTGCCCCAACTATTAAAAATTGCAAAACAGCATAGCTTACCTATTATTTCTATTGAAGATATGGTGGCCTACCGCATGCAACACGAATCGCTGATTAAGGAAGTAGAGTCATTTATCCTTCCCACTCCATGGGGAGAATTTCACTTGAGAGCCTTTGAACAAACAACCAACGGACAAGTGCATATTGCCTTATCTAAAGGTGAATGGAAAACCAATGATTCTGTTCTGGTACGCATGCACTCTACAGGTACACATAGCGATGTCTTTCATTTGCTTACAAGCGGTGCTTGGCAAGGGTTGGAAAGAGCACTACAGATGGTAGGCGAAGAAGGACAAGGCGTAATTGTATACATGAATCAGGCGGGCAATGAACAGAGTCTTTTAGATCGATTGCGTCGCTATCGCGAGTCTTTAGATGGAAGAAGCACTCGCGTAAATACTCCGAATAGCTTTACAAAGGATCCGAGAGATTTTGGTGTGGGTGCTCAAATTCTGCATGCCATTGGTGTAAAGAATGTTCGACTTCTAACCAATAATCCCATCAAAAGGGTAGGTATAGAAGGCTATGGTCTTCGCATAGTAGACAATGTGAGCATGCAGGGGTAGCAAGGATAGTAGATTGGTTTTAAGCCTATTTCACTGATAACCAAATTTCCTTCCATCTAATTGGCAAAAAAAAATAGTGGTTTCATTCAATTCTATGTTAGCTTTAGGGCTAATCTGAGAATATGGCAGCGAGCTCGTATAAAACTATGTTGGCCTACCAACAATTGGGAAGTAAGGCAGATGTAGCCCAACTCATTGAAGACATTAAGAAGAAGAATTTAATTCCACGGTCGGAAGATCGATTGCCCATAGATGAAAATCTTGGTGAGAAGGGAGTGGAGGCTCGACGTGCATTCGTTCGAGAGAAAACAAAAAAGAAATTCGACCTTCTCATGTCTGAGCCAAAGGCCTTGGATCTAAATTGTTTCGATGGAAATATTGAGAATTATATCGGATTAACACAAGTTCCAACCGGAATTGTTGGGCCATTAAGAGTGATTGGTTCGGCGGCAAAAGGCGATTTCTTCATTCCACTTGCAACCTCAGAAGGTGCCTTGGTTGCCTCCAGTCACAGGGGTGCAAAGGCTTGCTACGAGGCAGGTGGAGCGGTATCGGTTTGCTTAATTGAAGGAGTGCAAAGAAGTCCGCTTTTCAAGTTTTCTTCCATCGCTGATCTAGGAATGTTCGTTGGATGGATTTTACCACAGCTAGAGAAATTTGGTGAAATCACAAAGGAAAACAGTCGCTATGCTGAACTCAGAGATGTGCGAAGCCAAATTGAAGGCAATCAGTTGATTTTAACCTTTGAATTTACCACAGGCGATGCATCCGGACAAAATATGGTTACCATTTGCACCGATGCGATCTGTCAGTATATTATCGCGCACTCTCCCATCCAACCAGAGTATTGGTTTATAGAAGGCAATTATTCTGGAGATAAAAAAGCGACGGCTTTGTCTTTCACCAATGTTCGAGGAAAGAAGGTGACAAGTGAAATTGTGATACCCAAAAAGATTGTAGAATCTGTGCTTAAAACCAATGTAAAGGCAATGGAAGCCTATTGGCGATCCTCTACATTGGGAATAATTCAGAGCGGAGCTATTGGCGCTCAAGGCCATTATGCCAATGCCTTAGCAGCTCTGTTTCTGGCAACTGGACAAGATGTAGCCTGTGTAGCAGAGGCGGCCATAGGCATAACCCGCATGGAGTCAACAACAGAAGGCGATTTGTACGCTAGTGTAACGCTTCCCAATCTAATTGTAGGCACAGTAGGCGGAGGAACTTCCCTTCCAACACAGAAAGAATGCTTGGAATTAATGGATTGCTTTGGTGAAGGAAAAGCTAGAAAGTTTGCCGAAATATGCGGTGCACTTGTGCTAGCGGGCGAGTTGTCTATAGCCGCGGCTCTGTCGGCTGGACATTTTACTTCAGCCCATAAAAATTTGGGGAGAAGAAAGAAAATGTAATCCAATGCCAAAAGTCCCGCATTCTCATCCATCCAACAACACTAGATCTTTTTTTTATCGATTTTACATCTATCAAAAAGAGCGTTTCCCATTCGTGGGACACGGTCTATTGATAGCTGTTTTTAGTTTTTCGGCCATATCATTTGCGCGCTTATCGGCTGGAAAAGAAGGGTTTATTTCGGTAGAAAGATATGTTGGAGTGGCCATTATGTGCTTCTTGTTGTTTTTACTTCTGCGTATAGCCGATGAGTTTAAAGATGCAGAAGACGATATTAGATTTCGATCGCATTTACCTGTTCCAAGAGGACTTATCAAGTTAAGCGAACTAAAGGCATTGGCCATTGTAATCTTGCTTTTTCAACTTTGTTTGCAGCTGTGGTTGTTCCCAAAAATGATTGCATTGTACCTCATTGTTTTGTTCTACTTGGCTTTGATGACAAAGGAGTTTTTTATTCCTGAGTGGCTTAAGAAACAGCCTGTTGCCTACGTCGCCTCTCATATGTTAATCATTCCACTTGTAGATATTTACGCCAGTGGAGTAGACTGGTTTTTAGAGGGCAGCCCGGCTCCTTTTGGATTGCTGTACTTTTTTGGCGTTTCTTTTTTAAATGGGGTTGTTTTAGAGGTTGGAAGGAAAATTAGAGTGCCAGAAGATGAATCGGTAGGAGTGAATACCTACTCTGCTATGTTGGGAAAAACAAAGGCGAGTCTGTTGTGGATTGCGTTTTTAACATTCACCTTATTTCTAAGTCTATCTGCTTATCAGACAGTAGACTCCTCCGTAATGGGTAGAAATATATTGTTTATTGCATTTGGGATCTGCGTTTTTCCAGCCGTACTCTTTTTATTTCATTCAAAGCGAATTTGGGCCAAGGGGATAGAAATAACTTCAGCCCTTTGGACGCTTATTATGTACCTAACCTTGGGTGCTATACCCATGATTAAAGCAGAGTGGTTTTGAATCTGCGGCTTTTACTTTCGGAGGAAATTACGAGAGAATCACTAGAGGTAGGAGGCAAGGCTAAGTCGTTGGCTTTTTTGAGTGCTAAGGGATTTACTGTTCCTCCTTTTGTAGTAGTTCAGTTGATTGATTCGGCTGGAGAGATTCCTTCTTTGTCTGATATTCGAGATATTATTTCTGTTTCCTCGAGCCGGTTGCCCGCTGCCCATCTTTTTGCCGTGCGCTCTTCGGCTAGCAACGAAGACGGTTCAGATCAGTCCTTTGCAGGTATGTTTGAATCGGTTTTAAATGTTTCGTCGGATAGATTGGCCAATGCAATATTGAAAGTTTTCGAATCCTTGAGATCAACTAGACTACAAGCCTATTCTGGTTCAGATCAGTCTGAAATGAATGTGATCATCCAATCTATGCTTGTCCCAGATTTTTCTGGGGTTGCCTTCGGAATGGATCCCCTCAGTGGAAGAAGAGATAG
>CALCFH010000342.1 GCA_937900215.1 uncultured Cryomorphaceae bacterium | reverse complement strand
CGCTTCGTACGGCATTGAGTTATACCCCATTCATGGCGGATCGCTTTACCTCGGCCACGACACCAATTATGTGAAGCAGTTGTGGGCAGAAATAGAGCAAAATACAGGCATACTCACCAACGATCCGAATGTGAATCTCTGGCATGATGAAATGTGGAAATATCTATCGTTTGTCAATCCAGCTAAAGCACTGAATCTATACGATTCGTATCCAGAGCGTTCGCTGAAGTTTGGAGTAACCGATGTGCAAACCTATCACTGGCTTCACAGCATGAATGTTTTGGGCAAGTTGGATATGAGCATCACATCCAACCACCCCTTGGCGGTAGCCTTTAATAAAGGAGGCGATATTACCTATGTTGCTCAAAACTATAGTGATGTGCCCATAGTAGTGAACTTTTCAACGGGATTTAATTTGAATGTACCTCCTAGAAAATTGGTTACAAGCAAAGATATTTCATTGAGAGGGGTGTTAACATCGAGCTTCTTGCAGGCCTATGCGGGTGGAAGTGTAGACTTAAGCGTAGCGGTAAGTGGAGGAACACCTAGCCTTGTTGAGTTTTACGATGGCGATAGCCTAATAGGCTCTAGCACTCAGATGCCGTATACGCTCACAGCTGGAAATCTCAGTGTTGGAAAACATCCCATGTATGCCCGTATTTACGACGGCGCTTTGTATTCAATCAGCAATATAGAAACCGTTATTGTAGGCGAACAGCTGCCGTATAGCGGAACAGCCTTCGCCATTCCGGGCGATTTTCAGGCGGCGCATTATGACATTTTCGAGGGTGGAAATGGAAATGGCATCGCTTACCAGGATATGTCTGTTAAGAACGAAGGCAATTTCCGCCTTAGTGAATTTGTAGATGCTGCCACCACTGCCTCGGAAGGCGATATGGTTGGATGGATTTCTCCTGGCGAATGGTTGGAATATACCGTAAACGTTCAACAAGCTGGATTATATACGCTAACTATTCGCTATGCCTCTGGAAACGGATCGGGCGGTGGACCTTTTAGAATTCTTTCAGATGGAGTAGAGCAATTGTCTGGTATTACAGTCAGCTCTAGTTCTGGGTGGAATACATGGGCAACCAAAACAGTTCCAAACCTTCCGCTAAAAGAGGGAAAACAAATTTTGCGTCTGCAGTTCGATGGCGGTGAAATGAACATAGCCAAGCTGAGTTTTGCCTATTCAGGTCCTTTGAATTACAGTCAGCCTGTGGCCAATGCAGGTTCCAATCAGATTGTGGTTTTGCCTACCAATACGGCCGTGTTAGATGGAAGTGCAAGTGCAGATCCAACCGCCTTGCCTTTAACCTATGCATGGACCCAAGAGTATGGCCCCAGTGTTTTGCAATTCTCAAACGACAGCATCGCACAGCCAAGCATTTCTACTTTGGTGAACGGAGTGTATCTGTTGAAGCTTAAAGTAGACAATGGCAGTTATTCAGATGAAGATGAGGTCTATATTATTTCAGGACCTACAAACAATGTAGCGCCCAAAGTTTCCATACAGTCGCCCGTAAACAATGCCGAGTTCTACGAAGCAGAAGACGTGGTTCTCACGGCTTTAGCATCGGATTTAAACGATAGCGTAGTGCAGGTAGATTTTTATATAGACGGAGTAAAGCAAGGCGGAAGCGGTCAATGGCCCTATACTTTTACATGGACTCCAACTGTAGTGGCCACTTACTCAGTATTGGCTGTGGCCTTTGATTCGTTTGGAGACTCTACTATTTCATCTGTTGTACAAGTAAATATTATTCCCGCACCTCCTTGCGAGAATAGCTCTTGGAATGGCGATTTCAACTATCGCTTCTCACCCGATCAAGACAATCCAACCATAAGCTTTATTCCCTCTCAGAATGGAGTGGGAGTCCCAACCTGTATTTTGTATTACGGAACCGATCCAGGCAATATGCCTGGCTATATTGTAAGTCCCAATGTGCCCTTTCAAATCTTTGGAAACAAAGGCACCAAGATCTTCTTCTACTATACTTACTCTTTCCCAGGTTTTGGCGAGCGAAACAATTCGGGCAATAAAGACAGTTATATTATAGGAAGTTGCAAGAACATATCCATTGAGGAAGAGTCGGGAGCAATGAATATTCAACTCTATCCCAATCCTGTTTCAGATGTGTTGACATTGAGTCTAGGAAATGGACTAACGCAAGTAGAAATCTATCAGTTAAACGGAGTTCAGATGGAAAGCTTGCAGTTTGATTCGCCCATAGTGCAGCTAGATATGAGTTCCTATCCGAAGGGATTATACATTTTCAGAATCTTGAAAGACAATACACTCACGCATCTCAAGCTTTTAAAAGACTAGTGGAGTAAAGGCCTCTAAGCCAACACTCTGAATAAAGGAAGAGTGTTGGCGAAGAGATTCGTAAGCAGTAGGGTATAGGTTTCTGGCAGAGGGTATGCACTTCCACCACAAGCTAGGTGGAAAATCTCATGGCCTTTCTTAAACAGAAGAGGGGATTTGCAATAAGAGATTTTATGGAAGCTGCTTTTTGCGGGGCATGGTCT
>CALCFH010000341.1 GCA_937900215.1 uncultured Cryomorphaceae bacterium | reverse complement strand
AAACCAGCTTTCGCCCGAAACAACGCTTCGTATAGCGGCTATAAGTTCTGATTTAGGAGCGTTTTTCACTAAATAGCCGTTTACCCCTATTGCCAATAGATTTCGAATAAATTGTGGATTGTCGTAAGTAGTGAGAATGAGAATGGGCAAATTGGGCAAAACCGATTTCAACTTTGTACTTAAGCTAATGCCATCCATCTCAGGCATATTAATGTCTAACAAACAGATAGATGGATTGAGCACTACTATCTGTTCATAGGCCTCATTTCCATTTATGGAAGAACCCACAAAAACAAAATCTTTCTCCGTTTCGAGCAGTGCCATGATGCCCTGCGAAAACATGCGTTGGTCATCGGCAATAAAAATGCGAATCATATTTTTTACAGTGCTAGATCTACAATAAAAACAGAGCCTCTCCCGGGCTTAGAATCGATATGCAGTTCTCCGCCAAAGGCAGCCAAGCGTTCTTGAATGTTCTTCATTCCTATGCCCGCTGCTTTTAAGGAGTCTACTTTAAATCCCATTCCGTTGTCTTCGAAGGTAAGATTGAAGTTTGAATCTGTACGCGTTAAATTTAACTCTATCGCATTGGCATTTGCATGCTTTAAGGTATTGCTGATCATCTCTTGCACAATACGATATATTTCTACCTCTAAATCAATGGGTAATCTATTCTCAAGACCAAATGAGATCAAATCAAATTGATAGGCGCCAGTAGACTCTATAGCCAATTTTATATCTTCCAATGCCGATGATAACCCAAAATCATTTGGGAGCGCATCGGCCAATCCATGCGAAATTCGCCTAACCTCAGCTGCCGATTCATCTAAGAGTGTTAAACTTCTGCTCTGATTTTCTTCTACTTCCTGTTTGGGCCTTCCTTCTTGTGAAAAGGCTATAGACATATGTAGACGCAAGGTTGCCAATAAACTTCCAACACGATCATGCAGGTCTTTGCCCACTCTTTTTCGCTCCGCCTGTTGTCCTTTTATAAGCGCATCCAACGAATCGGCCTCCTTGGTTTTTAAAACAGACGACAAGCGCTCTTGGATAATTTCTGCTGCCTTTTTACTTATTTCTGCTTTCTGCTTTAAAAAACGGTATATGAAAAAGCCAAAGCTTACAAAAACTAGAAGCAAGAGCAATAGAAGGCGGTTTATTTTGGATTGACTTCTATTCTTTTCAAGCGACTCTTCAAGCAGAACTTCTTTTAGCTCAGAATCCAATCGGGTTCGAACCGCCGCTATTTCTACTTTCTTTTCATGACTCAAAACCGAATCGCTTACGGCTTGGTAGCGCGAAAGGCTCTGAAAAGCATTGGACCAATCTTCATTTATATCATAGACCTCCACAATAAGGTCTAGCACTTCTAAATACCGCCTTCCATTTCGGTCTAAGAGAGCATATTCTGCCGCTCGATTGTAATTCGCTAAAGAAGAATCTTGTTGATCTAGAAATAGGTACACC
>CALCFH010000340.1 GCA_937900215.1 uncultured Cryomorphaceae bacterium | reverse complement strand
GTAATCGATTTTCTTCCGGGTTTAAATAGGGATATAAAACGTATTTACAACGAAATGATAAAAGGTGAAGATTTAGTGGAATTACGAAACTTTGGCTACAGCTTTGTTGTGGTCGATTGGAAAAACAGCCGTAAAAACATGATCGAAAACGCCATGCATATAGTGGCGTTAATAGACCATCTAAAATGTAATTATCCTAATGACCACGAAATTGTTGTAATTGGAGAAAGTATGGGAGGAGTAATAGGGAGATACGCATTGACATTCATGGAAAGTGCCGATTATCAAATTGGTTACTATTCTTCTTCCATATTTAGAGAACCTTGTAAACCTGAACTAATGCATAAAACAAGGTTGTTCATGTCATTCGATTCTCCCCATCAAGGTGCAAATATTCCTCTTTCTTTGCAAGAGTTTTATAAAACTCTTGCTGAGGGTTCGTCTGGGATAACATTGACAAAGTTTATAACTGCACCCACAAGAATTATTTTTAGCTGGTTGTATAGTCGAACAATGCAGAGTGACGCAGTCCAACAATTATTGCTATATCATGCAGATACCCGAAACCCATTTTGTAACTCATCTATTTACAATTGTTATAGTCATCATTTCATGCATGCTGATTTTTTTCAACAATTAGATGAATTAGGCGATTATCCAAAGTACTGCAAATTAATGG
Organism: uncultured Cryomorphaceae bacterium; assembly: GCA_937900215.1. Classification (GTDB taxonomy): domain Bacteria; phylum Bacteroidota; class Bacteroidia; order Flavobacteriales; family Schleiferiaceae; genus RFXV01. The sequence goes on along the minus strand of CALCFH010000340.1, from coordinate 4,084 downwards.
CGCTTTCTAATGGTGCTATAGGAGGCAATAAACAGACAAGGGCTTATAGCCATGCCGAACGAATAGCGGGTGATGTGCTATTTAAATTTGATTCAGAAATATACGCAAGGGTACTTCATTTTATTAAAATTCCTGTTTTCGGGGCAAATATTGACCTTAGAACAAACCCACAAGGGAATGGTAAACTTTTTGACTATGGTTGGGGAACTTGGGGGATTAAAATCAAACCCTATTGGTTTGGTTTAAAAGTAAAAGTCGGACTTATATCTAATGGTTCCGAAGAATTGTATGGGGCAAACATAAATTCATATTGTACTAATGCGGGAGGTATTTATAAAATTTCAGGTTTACAACCAAGTAGCCATAATTTTAATGATTCACCAAAGCCGTGGCCGGGTAGAGACTTCCCTATGTTTAAATATTCTGGCTCAAATAATGGCGATGGTTCTTATAATTTAGTGGCAGAAGTTGGCATTCCTTGGGTAGCACAAGCTGGTGTTGAAATTGGCCTTATGTCTGATGGGTTTCATTTTGGTTTTATTCCGGTCAAATCTGGCTTAGATTGGGGAAATGTTACTGATGCACCTTTAAGTCCTGATATTCAAAAGACGGATTGGCCCGATAGAGTTAATAATTCTCCGTTTGATGTAATTGCAGGAATTAGTTCTGATAATGATAGGATGGGTGGCAATGCATACCTTCGGAACAGACCGCATTTGTATGTTGAAAATGCTGCCGTTAAGAGCAGGTCAGATCAAACAAAATTACGTACTTGTAAATTTAATACATTTATCCTCAATAGGGAAATTGGCGATGAAATACTGTATTTAAACAACCGCGAAATACCTTGGACGGCTAGATTTGAGTCTGAATTCGATATTGTGGTTAATTCTGGAAATAATAATCCACACTATGAATATGAGTCTGGCACAAGTAATACTGATATGCTATATTCTCTTGATTATACAGACTGGCTTGGCTTTTACAGTAAAGAAAATGCATTCATTATTGCTGCAGAAAACCCAATAGATTTTCATAATCCAACGGTCACATTTAAATATGGAGATCCAGAAGGGTATGCATATAATGAGCCAGATCCACCAGCAGTTGTGCAAGTAGAACGTCTAGAAGAACATTTAGAAATATGTTGCATTAAATCTGAAGATTATAATAAAACAAGCGAGACAAGCAGCGAAGCCAACAATAGCTTTGTAGAATCAAGCTTAACAGCCTATCCAAATCCGTTTTCAGAATACTTTTCTGTAGCCATCACGCACAATAAAAATGAAATAGGCCAGCTAATTGTTTATAATAGTTTAGGGGTAATTATTCTTGAGTCTGATATTGAACTTAAGTCAAATGCTACCGCATTAATGAATATAAACTTTGGTGATAAGCCAGGTATGTATTTTATAAGTCTAGTTGATTCTCAGGGTAAAACTGTTTCATCACTTAAAATTATAGCACAATGAGAATGTTAAGAATGTTAGCTTTACTGTTAATCGCTTCAAGTATATCTTGCAAAAGATACAAAGGCACAGCCGACATGCAAGGTTATTTAATGTACGAATGTGGTAATTCTGACCCTATGGGAAATGTAAATGTATCTTTTGTTGCGAACGGCACTGCATACCTTTCTACTACCACAGATGCGTACGGATACTTTCATCTTAAAGGAGATTATGACATAGAGGTAAGTGGAGCAAAAAATTATAAATCTTTCTTAAGCATTGAATACAACGGGCAAAATGGTGGTGGTTTTGGCTCTATTAAATTAATGAATTCTCCACCAGATAGATTCAAAGACACTTTATACTATTATAATTCTACTCTATCAATATTAACTATTGATATTGACCAATCTCCCTTTGGCAATGCGAATGACACACTTGAAGTGGAGGTCGAGAACTTTAGGCAGAATTCTCTCAATCGTAAATATTATGTTGGGCCATTTGAAAAAAATCAGATTTTAGATACAATACTTACTCCAACAAGTAGTCATATAGGTTATGACTCAGAGATTAGGCATGCTACTGCTGTTTGGTATTACTATAATCAGAGTTTTAATACGGCACCATATCCTTGGGTAACAGGTCAACCTAATAATGCTTGTGGTAACTATACCAATGTGTATTTAAAACTAGATTAAGATGAGAAAAATACTCACTTTAGTACTTATTTCTTGGTCAGTTGTTGCAAGTGCCCAATGTTTGCAAACCGCACCATATATACAGTCTTTTGATAATGACACCACACCAAGCTGTTGGACAAACCCTGTAAACATTGTTTTTGGCACACCCATTTATTGGTATTCGGCGAACAATACAAGCTCTAACCCCGGCGCCTATGCGCCAAGTGGCCTTGCCGCAACTATTGGAGACCATACTGGCAATAATGGATTCTATATGTATGCGTATCGCGGTTGGAACAGCACCTTGCAACTCACTTCGCCAGATATAGATGTAAGCAGCTTAAGCACACCTACCCTTTCTTTTTGGATGTTTGCGCACACCACAAGTGCGCAAAACAATGTGCTAACAGTAGACGTGTATGACGGCATTTGGCATCCTGCAGTAGCTACGTTTAGTCAGAGCAATCCAAACTGGACAAATAAAACTGTAAACCTCGCTGCCTTTGCTGGCGACACAATAAAGGTTCGATTTAGAAGAGGTAACACCTTTAATGGCAATCAAGATATTTTGTTAGATGATGTTTTCATTGGAGAACTTCCAACGTGTTTACCCCCAACTTCGTTGATGGTTGATTCTGTACATGCCAATCAAGCATTTATAACTATAAACGGAACAACTGCAAACATTTGGGAGTATGAATATGGAACTTCGGGTTTTGCACTTGGCAGTGGAATAAGAGACACAACATCACAAAATTTACTTGCGCTTCTCAATCTTTCATCCAACACAATGTATGATGTGTATGTGCGCAACAAGTGCAGCCCAAGCGATACAAGCCTGTGGTTGCAAACTAGTTTTACAAGCTTGTGCGGTGTCTTTACTGCGCCCTTTACAGAAACCTTTGATTTGACGACCACACCCGATTGCTGGAGCAATTACTCCACTGTAATTCCGAATTATTTGATCGGTTTTAGCAGTGCCGAAGACCATACAGGCAACAATGGCGCAAGTGCCAACTGGAACTATTTCGCAGCCGCGCCCATTCTGCATTTAGAATCGCCAGAAATAGACCTAACCACTTTAAGTCAGCCTTATTTAACTTTTTATAGAAAGGCTTACGTAGCGTACTTGCACCCGCAAGCTTTTGATGGTAGTGTTACAGCCGAAGCATTTGACGGTGCAAATTGGATAGCCCTAAAGTCATACAGCTCAAACGACCCAAATTGGCAGTTCAATGCCATAGACCTTCAAGGATTGAACCTGCCTGATACTGCTAAATTCAGGTTGAAATTTGCGAGAAGTGGCGGCTATGTAACAAACGATTATTTAGATGACTTTTCAATTGTAGAAAAACCAAGCTGTTTACCAACAGACAGTATGTTTGTTAACAGTATGACCACCAATGCTGTGTCTATGAAATTTACTGGCATTGCCTCTAGACAAATAGAATGGGGTATAAAGGGTTTTTTGCATGGCAATGGGAATTACGTTTCAACAAGTACAACAAGCGCTCTCTTAATAGGCACGTTACCTGCAACAGCGTATACAGCCTATTATCGAGATAGCTGTGCTTCTGGTTACAGCGAATGGAGCGAAGCAGTTCATTTTGAAACACCTTGTTTAAGTGTTTTTACTGTCCCCTATTTGCAAAGCTTTAATAGTCTTTCCCAACAAGACACCTCATTTTCAAGCGTATGTTGGACTTCTTACACAACGGGCAATACCCATTGGATGGTTGACTTAGGAACCCCTTCTGGAAGCACAGGGCCTAGCGTAAGGCACGATGGCTCCTTTGCCTTTACAGAGGCTACAGGCGGCAACATTTTAGATGAAAGCTATTTAGAATCTCCCTTGCTTGATTTAAGCAACGTAAATAATCCTTATCTCCGTTTTTATTACCATATGTTTGGCAACACTATGGGAGATCTCTGTGTAGAGGTCTTTCAAACTGG
>CALCFH010000339.1 GCA_937900215.1 uncultured Cryomorphaceae bacterium | reverse complement strand
AATTATACTTGCCTTTGTAGTCGGCCTTGGCCATGGCAACATTAAATAACATCTTGGCCTTTTGAATCTGCTGACTGATCTTAGGTAGGTACGAAAGCTTTAAGGGTGTGCCGTATTGCTTTATAATGTCCATCAAATAAATGCCATTCCACATAAGTGATTCGCCATCCAATTGAAACTCTTCTTGAGGCCAAACAAAAGTCTGGTCAATTAGGTCGATGTATTTGTTGCGCATGATTGCAGTTGTTCTATGGTGCAAATGTACATTCAACTCAGTTGGATTAGTGTAATTTTGCTCATCTAACTGAGCTGGATTTAAAAATAATTTCTGTCTTCAGCTATCTTTATCTATTCCGAATGAATGGTATAAATTGTAATTGAATGAAAAATAGATGCATAAAGGCAATCTTCATAGGCTAAGAATGCATTTTATCGCATAGTGATTGAATTTAATTCTCAATCTATTAGTTTTGATTTAGATAAATTCTATTGAATGAGGAAGACATTTCTACTCCTAAGCCTTGCCATTTTACAGTATGGACAGCTGAATGGCCAAAGCGACCGAAATACGAGTCACTTAAAATTCAAACAATTGGAAGAGGAGTTGCCTACGCCTTCTCTATACAGATCCGCCTCTGGAGCACCAGGCCCTGCTTATTATCAACAGAAAGCCGACTATATCATTAAGGTAAAATTGGATGATACTAAGCAAACAATTAGTGGATCAGAAGAAATAACCTATACCAATAATTCACCTGATCCATTGAGATATTTATGGATTCAACTCGATCAGAATGTTAGGGATAAAGATGGGTTAAAGGCAAAAACAAGCACAGGTAAGCTACCCAAAGAGGATGGCTCTTGGATGATGTCTAGAGCGTTTCCAAGTTTTCCGGGTGGATTTAAAATTCACAAAGCATCCGATAAAAAAGGAAAAGCTCTAAATACCACTGTCAATTATACCATGATGCGCATAGACCTAGAGAAGCCGCTTAGAACAGGCGAGTCTTTTGAAATGCATCTTGAATGGTCGTATAACATCAACGATAGAATGCAGATTGGAGGTAGATCGGGCTATGAGTATTTTCAAGAAGACGGAAATTATCTCTATACCATAGCTCAGTTCTTTCCGCGCATGGCTGTATACAATGATGTGTACGGTTGGCAAAACAAACAATTTCTAGGTAGCGGCGAGTTTACTCTTCCGTTTGGTGATTATAAGGTATCTATTGAAGTGCCGAATAATCATGTAGTGGCTGCAACGGGCGATTTAAAAAATGCTTCGAAGGTTTTAACGAAGACCCAACAAGAACGATTAAAGAAAGCCGAGAAGAGCTTTGTAGAGCCTGTAATTATTGTTGCCCAAGAGGAGGCCGTAGAGCAAGAGAAGATTAAGACGGGCGGAAGTAAAACATGGGTGTTTGAAGCGAAAAATGTGCGTGATTTTGCCTTCGCAAGCTCACGTAAATTCATCTGGGATGCCATGGCCACAGATATAAATGGTAAAACGGTGATGTCTATGTCGTACTACCCAAAAGAAGGCAATCCGCTTTGGGAGCGATACTCTACACGTGTTGTGGCGCACACCATTAAGGTTTATTCGAAATACACCATCGACTATCCCTACTCTAAAGCTATTTCGGTTCATTCCA
>CALCFH010000338.1 GCA_937900215.1 uncultured Cryomorphaceae bacterium | reverse complement strand
CTAGTTGAAAAGGGAATAAAGGTACATAGCTATTGTGAGCACCATCTCGTACCCATCATAGGGGTTGCGCATGTTGCCTACATATCTAGTGGTTTTGTAATTGGTCTTTCGAAAATCAATAGAATTGTTCGGTATTTCTCAAAAAGACCACAGGTTCAAGAACGACTTACTCAGCAAATAGCTAAGGAATTACAAGAGGTTTTAATGACCGAAGACGTTGCTATTGTTTTAGATGCAGAGCACTTCTGTGTAAAAACAAGAGGTATTGAAGACGATGCCAGTAGTACTCTTACTTCGTTTTTTGGCGGGAAGTTCAAAGAGACCGAAGTGAAAAATGAATTCTTAAAACACATATACAACAAATGAGCAAGACAATAGTAATAGTGGGTGGCAACTCAGGAATCGGATTGGCCGCCGCTGAAATCCTAATCCAGCAAGGACATAGAGTTATTGCGTTCGCCCGAAACGCTGCAGAAACAGGATATGCCGAAGGAGTTGAATATCACAACTACAATGCAAATGATTTTTTAAGCAGACCCCAATTACCTGAGATCATAGACGGATTGCTCTATATGCCTGGCACCATTCATTTAAGACCTTTTAATCGATTAAGTATTGAAGATTTTAAAGAGGAATATGAGATCAACTTTTTAGGTGCTGTTCACTTTATTCAGCATGCTCTCCCAGGTCTTAAAAAGGCTTCTAATCCTTCCGTGGTTCTTTTCTCTACGGTTGCCGTAACTACAGGAATGCCTTTTCATACTTCTATCGCTTCTGCCAAAGGTGCAATAGAAGGATTAATTAGATCTCTAGCAGCAGAATTTGCCCCTGCTATTCGATTTAACGCCATTGCCCCTTCTTTGACAGACACAAATCTCGCTCAACCTCTTCTCAATACAGACGCAAAAAGAGAAAACAATGCCAATCGCAATCCAATGAAAAAAATTGGTGATCCGAAAGATGTTGCTGAAGCCGCTTGTTTCTTGCTATCTGAAAAATCAGGCTGGATTACAGGTCAGATCATTGCAGTAGACGGCGGTATGTCTACCCTTCGAAGCTAAGAATGGAAAAAATAAAGACCCTTTCATCTGAAGAGATAGCAAACTTAGATCGATCATATAGAAGAGACTTTATCAATAGAATAACAGGTGCAAAAGCGGCTTGGATTTTGGGTTCTTTTCATCCTGATTTTGGTGAAAACTTAGCACTCTTTAGCTCTGTAGTTCATGTTGGAGCCAATCCCCCGTTAATTGGAATTGTATTTAGACCTAGCCTAAATAGGCTTCATTCTCTTAGAAATATTAGCGAAACCAAGCTATTCAGCTTGAATAGCTTGCCTTTTTCCCTACATAAAGAAATGCACTCTGCTTCTGCCAATTGGGATGAAGATGTAAATGATTTTCAGATCTGTGGCCTTCAAAAAGTAGCAGGACTAGATCATCCAATTCCTCTTATTAAGGAGGCTACAGTGAGAATGTTGCTTGAACCAAAAGAAAAAATCAGAATTCAATCTAATTCTACCCATTTCTTGGTTTCAGAAATTAAAAAAATTGAAATTGGATACAGCCGCTTAGACTCCGAAGAACTGCCTCTGCCTGATGGATTGACATATGTTTCAGGACTTGATCTGTATTGCAATGTAGAATCCGTTGAATCCATGCCCTATGCAAGCTCTAAGTAACATAGATACTCAGGAAGAACTCATACTCTTCTGGTTTCGGAGGGATATAAGACTTGATGACAATCACGGACTCTATGAGGCACTGAATCAGGGAAAAGCGGTGTTGGCCTTGTTTATTTTTGATGATGATATTCTCTCTAAACTAGAAAACAAATCAGACGCAAGAGTAGAATTCATTCTGCAGACTTTAAAGGCTTTAAACGATAAGCTTCTCTTGGTCGGAAGCAGTCTATTGGTTCTCAAAGGCAATCCGTTTGAAATTCATTCTTCTTTAGTCAAACAACTAAATATTCATGGTCTTTATGCAAATAGAGACTATGAACCGTATGCTCTCGAAAGGGATAAACAGATTTTTGAGCTATACCAATCCGAAGGCAAAAGTTTTAAAGCGTTTAAAGATCATGTGATCTTTGACAGAAACGAAGTGGTTAAAGACAACGGTGAACCTTACACTGTTTTCACTCCCTATATGAAAAGGTGGAAGTTGCGCTATGAACAGCATCCTTCACAAGCCTTCTTATCTGAGAACTCAATAAAGAACTTTGCTCAACATAAGGCATTTTATTTCCCAAGTTTAGAAGACCTTGGTTTTTTACCCAGTGAAACACCCATTCCATCTCAACGCATTCCAACTGAACTGATTTCAAATTATCACAATACGCGCGATATCCCTTCCATTGAGGGTACAAGTAAACTCGGCGTTCATCTGCGATTTGGAACACTAAGCATTCGAAAATTGGTTGAAAAGGCTATACTGCTTAATGAAAAGTGGTTAAATGAGCTTATTTGGAGAGATTTTTATCAAATGATTCTGTATCACTTCCCCCACTCTGCCAGAAATTCTTTTAAGCCTGCCTACGATCAAATTGAATGGGAAACAGATATGAATAGCTTCAAGAAATGGTGCCTTGGTCAAACAGGCTACCCCATTGTAGATGCTGGCATGCGCGAACTGAATGCTTCTGGCTTTATGCACAATCGGGTGCGCATGATTACTGCGAGCTTTTTAACTAAACACCTCTTAATTGATTGGAGATTGGGCGAGCGCTATTTTGCATCCAAACTATTGGACTTTGATCTAGCCAGCAATGTAGGCGGATGGCAATGGGCGGCTTCGTCAGGATGCGATGCTGCACCCTACTTCAGAGTGTTTAATCCAAGCTTACAGCAAGAAAAATTCGATAAAGAGTTTAAGTACATCGGCAAATGGGTGCCAGAATGGAATTCTACATTGTATCCGAAGCCTATAGTCGACCATAAAGTGGCTCGAGAAAGGGTTCTCAATCGTTTTTCTCAAGCCTTAAAAAAATGAATATAATTCTTAGCTCACTGCTAATTACACTACTAAATATGAGTGCAATACAAAAAGGAAACTCCATTCCAAATCTTATCCTAGCAGATCAAAACGGCAAGGTGTACAACCTCCAGAAAGAAACCAAAGGAAAGCCCACTGTTGTATATTTCTATCCAAAAGACGACACCCCAGGATGCACGGCTGAGGCCTGTTCTTTCAGAGATAATCATGAAGATTTTCTAGAAATGGGCGCTGTGGTCATTGGAATTAGTGGTGATAATCCAGCCTCACACAAAAAATTTGCCGAAAAATACAATCTGCCTTATACCTTACTTTCTGATCCCAAGAAAGAGGCCAGAAAAGCTTTTAATGTTCCCACTGATTTGCTTGGATTAATTCCGGGAAGGGTAACCTATATTTTTGATAAAAAAGGAGTTTGCCAAGGTGTTTTTAAGTCTCAAACGAAAGCTACGCAGCACATCGATGAAGCCTTAAAAATTCTGAAGTCTATAGAATAATCGCTTCTATTTAGCCTTTGTCTCTGCTGGTTGAAGTTGTTTTCTAAATGACTTCGATCCACCTAAATTATTCATCTGTCTTGTAATCCATGACTGTCGCTTTCGGATATAGGCAGAAGGATTGGAGACAGAATACTTTAGCGGACTAGGCAAAACACTGGCCAATAATGCTGCTTCAGAGGGGGTAATCCGAGAGGCTGTCTTCTTAAAGTACTTCTGAGAAGCTGCCTCAACTCCATAAACACCTGGACCCAACTCTACAATATTTGAATACACCTCAAGTATGCGTGCCTTTCCCCAGATGAATTCAATCATAAAAGTGAAATAGGTTTCCAATCCTTTTCGGAGCCAGGAGCGATTAGGCCATAAAAAAACATTTTTTACTGTTTGTTGGCTAATAGTACTTCCTCCCTTTATTCTCTTGGCCTTTTTATTGCCATCCCATGCCTTTTTAATTGATTCCCAATCAAATCCATCATGGCTTAAAAACTTTTGATCTTCAGATGATACTACAGCCAAATAGAAATTGCCAGAAATTTGCTCATCCGACACATATGTATATTGCCATCCATGACCCTCTATAGAGCGAATGATCATCAGAGGTGTGAAAAAAACAGGCATCCACTTCAAAAGAATGATCCAAACTAGGCTGAGTAACCATGCGCTTAGAAACACTCGAAAAACAAATTGAGATATTCTCCTGAGAGCTTTTTTCATATTCAAAGGTATGCTGAGAATAGAGTATCCAATAGATCTTTCAAATGTTAATTTTTTACGGTAGAGAACTAAGTGTACTTTCTACACGTTACATTTACATCATGATTAAAACTGCTGAGCCCCAACTTTCTATTTTCCACAATATTCGCGTTCTTCTTGCTGAGGATGACGAAGTGAGCGAACAATACCTTCTTATTTTATTGAACAGATTGGGCGCTGAAGTGGAAGTTGTCCGCCGAGGGGATGAGGTTCGCGCAAAACTTGAAGAGCAAACTTTTCAAATGCTGATCATTGACCTGCATTTACATCCAATTAATTCCTTACAATTAGTTAAGGAAATCCGTACCGATATTGGAAAAAACTTAGCCATAGTTGGTATTTCTACAGCAGATTTAGGCGGAAGGGCAATGGGTGTTGGTATTGATCAAGTACTAAGAAAACCGCTCGAAAGTCGCGTAATCATTGCCAGTCTTGAGCAAGCTTTGCTAAAGCAAATTCAGTCGGTATAGACAAGAGCGGTGTCTGAAAGAGACACTGCGAGTACAAGTTCTCCTTTCAAATTGAATTCTTTTAATTTCCATTTTCTTGAATCTGGTTCTTTTAACAATAGCCACCGGCATTGTGCTGCCATTTCAGATTCTTGGCCATGGCTAAAATTAAGAATGCCTACCAATCCTCCCGGAACAGACAAAATGGAATTTCTGTTCTGATTTGCAATCACATTTGAAGACATTGGATTTAAGATGTAATCCACTTTAGGTGGGGTTTTCAATTCTCTATCGTAGTACACCACTGTTGAATCCGAAGAGTTGTAGCTAATTGTCCAAGCTTTTTCAGATTGATGGAAGCACAATTGGCTTTTGGTTTTGTTTAATTTAATAAACCCGGCGATTATCAGCGGTATAATGAAAAGATAGAGCTGTTTATTGTACCTCGCTATTTTGAGTCTACTAAAAATGCTCATTGACGTAACTAATGCAACGCAGAAATAAATAAAGTTGGGCTGAAGGGGTTTCAATTGCAAAACTGCAAAAGGGAGAATAGAAAAAAACTGAGCAATTGCAAAAGAAAGTTCTACCAAGTACTCGATAATCAAGAATATCCAACCTGGTAAGCATAGAAAAGTGGACAACAAAACGACGAGGCTGCTGCTGTAGTGTATGACCGTTATAAGTGGAATTACAATTAGATTGGCAGGTAAAAAATAAGTTGGAAAACTTCCGAAATGATGGTAAATAATCGGAAAGGTAGCCAGTTGTGCCGCCAAGCTAATTCCAGTCGCTGCAAAGAGTATTCGAATTGCTTTTATCTTACTTCGATTGTATTTGTGAATAATCGGATTCAATAATAGTATTCCAGCCACGGCAGAAAAACTCAGCTGAAAGCCTATTTCCTCAATATAGTCTGGACTATAAAAAAGTAGTGCTCCACCCGCTGCTAGCCAATGAGTGAGTGAATGACTTTTTTTATAGGTGTGTGAAAGTCCTAATACCGTAAACATAAAGGCAGCTCGAACCACAGAAACTGTAAAGCCAACTAAACCAGCATAGAACCATAAAGGCAAAATGGTTACAATTTGAAAAGCCCATTTTGGCAAACCAAATTTCTTAAAGACAAATTGAAAGGCCAGATAGATGAGTCCTAAATGCAAGCCGCTTACTGCCAAGAGATGAATAACCCCACTGGCTTGAAAAGAATCTTTAAACTCTGGGCTCATCTGCTTCTTTGATCCTATTAAAAGAGCTGGAAGCAATTCTCTACTCCTTGCTCCAAGAGGCAATTTCAAGATGAATTCTTCTGCCTTTAGCTGCCATCTTGTAAACAAGGGCAGAAAAGCCATTGACTCAGAGGAACAAACTACGAGATCAGATGCTTTCGCAAACAATTGGGCAGAATAGCCCTTTTGGATTAGATACAAACCATAATCAAAAGCGACTGGATTTTTAGTGGCTTTCAAGGGGCGAATAAACGGACTTCGCAAGGCGATATACGAGCCCACTTTCAGCGGTTTTAATCCATCCGATATAAGAGCCTCAATTAAATACTCCTTACCATCCAATTGAAGTGAAAAATCATATTTCGATTTCCCACTTTTGGTTCTCTTCTCTGAGCTTGAGACTTTAAAAAGACCTATGGATGGATTAAGTTGGAGGATTTCCGGTTTGTCTATAACCGATTTAGTAGATTTTAAATAGCCCAAAGTGGAAAAGCAAAGCATAAGGCAGACCAAAATAAAGGCCTTCTCTTTGATAAGGAATATCAGGAGAATAGAATAAATAAAGAGAATACTCAGCGCCAGTAAAACTGAATAAAAGCCTGAAGTGTAGAATAGTAAGGGTAAAAATAGAGGTAATTTATTCAATCATATTTTCATTACAGCTTGCTGATCTCCTCAAGATCAACTTGACTGTAATAAAAATACAGAATTTCCTTATAACAATAGCCGTAGTCTGACATAATTATTGCGCCATCTTGACTCATGCCTACTCCATGTCCGTAGCCTTTACCTCGTAATATCAGTTCATTACCACTTTCTTCCACCTTAAAAAAGGTAGATCTCAGATTAAAATGTCTTCTAACATTTTTTAGCGGTAAACTCTTGCCTTTACATTTAAAAGTAGACAATCGTTTAGTGTAGCTAATATTCAGAATGGCTTTTTGCAATTCTAGATCTTGGGAGTTTAGTCCCATTTGACTCGCAAAATAGGAGTAGAAATCTTTTTTAGAAATCCTCTTTTCCCATTTAGCAGAGGGGCCTTTGAGTGAGAAAGAATCTTCTTTGCTGCGCAAATAGGGAACTGGAGTTAGCCAAGCCTCCTCTGAATTAGCCGTTTGACCGCCGCTATTGGCATGAAAGGCGGCCAAAATGGGAACGCAATTCAAATCAACCAAAACACTGTCTCTGGTTTCAAAAACAGCAGACCGTATATTTTCGCTATGTCGATGTCTAGCCATACTATGGTAGACTTGGGAACTCACATCGTCCTTTAGATTATAGCCCTCCTTTATATGTTTCTCTAAGTTCTTCATTGCAAAGGTTCTTGCTAAAACTCCTTGCGCTTTAAAGTACTCATAGGCGGGTAGATGTCCCCCCTCACTTTCCACCACTCCAGCAACATATTCTTCAATATTCACAACATTCACAAGAATAAGTTCACCATCTTTCGCCCAAAGCTCTAAATGTCCTTTATAAAACCGTTCTGGTTTATTGGCTTTTATAGAAACAATGCTCAAAGAATCTTCAGCATTGATAAAGAGTCTATGGTACAATCCGAGAGAAGATTCACCCTTTTTCAGCTGAATTTTAGAACCTTTAGCCTCTATTAAAACCGCCGTACTCTTGGAACTTAGTAGATCAACAACTGTATCAATGATTTCGCCATTCGCCTGAGATGCCATTACAAAATAAGATTGCTCCTTATTGGCAATAGTAACGGATTCTATCCTGTGCGCCGAGTGAATTCGAATTCTGACGTCAAAAGAATAGGCCGAAAATGAACACAGAATAAAAAATAAGCCGAACGTGAATTTAGCCTTGCACCACCAAATTATAGACCTCTTCTGCCGCTCTTGCCGACGCTCCAGAACCTCCCAATTGTGTTGCCAACTCATTGTATTCATTCAACATTTTTTTTCGAGTCTCGAACTGAAATAATTCTAGCAAGTTAAGATGAAGAGAATCTGCCGTTAAATCATTCTGAATAAGTTCTTTAACAATCTCTTTGTTAACAACTAGATTAACCAAGGAAATGAAAGGAATCTTGACTAGTTGTTTTGCAATGGCATAGGAAAGGGCACTTCCTTTGTAACACACCACCTGAGGCACCTGAAAAAGAGCCGTTTCCAAGGTGGCCGTGCCCGAAGTAACCAGTGCGGCCTTGGCAACAGAAAGAAGAGAATAAGTACTGTCTCTCGTAAGTTCAATTGAACTATTATTCAACAAATTACGATAAAAATCATCTTCTTGTGAAGGCGCCATGGCCAGAATGAAGCGATACTGACTCAAGCCTTCAACGGCTTCCATCATTATGGG
>CALCFH010000337.1 GCA_937900215.1 uncultured Cryomorphaceae bacterium | reverse complement strand
AAAGAACACCACCGAAGGATTGCCTTCCAAGCCTGTGGAGAAGAAGACAGGCTGCCGCAAGCTCAGAGTGCAAGGCAGCGGAAAAGAAGAACACGGCTGAAGGATTGCGTAACGAGGCCGAAGGATTGCGTTCCAAGAATGTGGAACTATAGACTTCCATCGGCAAGCTCAGAGTGCCAGTCTGTGGAAAAGAAGAACATGGCCGAAGGATTGCGTAACGAGGCCGAAGGATTGCGTTCCAAGCCTGCGGATGAAAGGAACCAAGACAGTAAGCTCGGAGTTCAAGTCTGCGGAGATAAAGAACAGCGCCGAAGGATTGCGAAAAGAAGGTGAAGGAATACCCGAGCAGCATCGCAACCCATACAATCAAAAAACCTACTCCAACCTTCGCGTCTTTGCACCTTTGCAAGAAACAAAAGAGACTCAAGCCTTTGCGCCTTTGCGACTCGGTGTGAAACCAAAAAGGAGAATCCAAGCGTAGCAAATAGTTACGCATACAAAAGAGAAATGGAATTGTTAGGAGATTAAGCCTGTCACATCTTGCGTAATAGCAAAGACAAAGTGTACCTTTGTGCAAGACCCCTTTTTAGTAGAATGTATGGGATTGTACTCTGAGCGTTGGGAAGTACTTACTACCAAATTAGATGAAATGATTGCCCAGTATCTTGTTCTCCGGCAGGAGAATAAGGAGTTGAAAGGCAAAGTAGAAGGATTGAGTGAGTTGCTGGAAAAGAAAGAGTTGCATCTTCATCAACTAGAGAAAGAGGTCGAAGGCATGAAGGTAGCTGCAGCCTTATCGGGAGATGACACAAGACGTGCCACCGCCCGGGCTGAAGTGAACAAAATGCTGCGGGAAGTAGAACAATGTATTGCTTTGTTAAACGATTGATTTGGAGGAGAAGGACCTAAATAGACCGTTGAGAATAAAACTCACTGTGGCCAATAGGCAATATCCCATCCATACTAAGATGCAGGAAGAGGCTAGCCTACGCGCGGCCGCGAAACGCATTGAGTCAATGGTTCGAGAATTAGAAAGTGCGTATTCAGTGCAAGATCAGCAAGATTTATTGGCCATGGTTGCATTGAGATTGGCCACGCGCTTAGAGATCTTGAATTCTGAGCCTCAGATAAATGAAAACAAGGCAGTTGTTCAAATAAACAGATTGGCAGAGAAGATTTCTTCTGCTATGATGTAGACGTTCTTTTAAAGCTTTTTCCCGCATCGGCTCTACGCTTTGGTAAACTCAACAGTTATCAAATAGAAGTCCAGCTCGGTTTGGAGAAATCAGGCCTCATCGCTTTGCGAATGCTTTCGAGCTACAGAGGAAGATTGACATAAACTGGTGGATTTCGTTCCTGTCATTCAGGAGTTTACGCGAATATGGAGCAGGTGCGGGTTTTTTTATACCACCAATAAATCAAGTTATGATAATAACAAACATTTCGATCTTTTTAATCGCCGCCGCTCTTGGAGCCGTGGGTGCCATATTTTGGATTAAGAAAAAAGAGGAGAAACGCGCTTCAGACATTATTTTGGAAGCCAATAAGGAAGCAGAGGGCATCCGCAAGGAAAAAATTCTTCAGGCCAAAGAGAAATTCATTGAGCTAAAGTCTGAACACGAGAAAATTATCCAACAAAGAGAGCGCAAAATACTCGACGGGGAAAACCGTATAAAAGACAAAGAGTCTAGACTCAACAAGCAGTTGGAAGAAACCAAAAGAAAAGAAAGGGATTTCCAAAGAGACCAAGAAAAGCTCACTAGGCACACGGAGGCCATTGAATCTAAATTGGCAGACGTAGAGAAAATGCACAAAATGCAAGTAGACCAGCTAGAGTCTATTAGCGGAATTACTGCTGAAGAAGCCAAGAGTCAGATAGTGCAGGCTCTGAAAGACGAGGCAAGAACAGAGGCTTCGTCTATTATTCAATCTACCATAGAAGAAGCCAAATTGAGCGCAAGCGCTGAAGCGAAAAAGATTGTTATTCAGTCGATACAACGTTTGGCAGCAGAACAAAGCATTGAAAATGCGGTCTCAGTATTTAATATAGACAATGACGATTTAAAAGGGAGAATCATTGGAAGAGAAGGTCGAAATATTCGTGCGTTGGAGGCAGCTACAGGGGTAGAGATTGTAGTAGACGATACACCAGAGGCTATTTTGCTTTCTTGTTTTGATCCAGTGCGCCGAGAAATTGCCCGTTTGTCTTTGCATCGCTTGGTTTCAGATGGAAGAATCCATCCAGCCCGAATAGAAGAAGTAGTAGCAAAGGTCACCAAGCAACTAGACGATGAAATTATTGAGGTAGGAAAAAGAACCATCATTGATTTGGGGATACACGGTCTACATCCAGAATTGGTGAAAATGGTTGGAAGAATGAAGTACAGATCTTCCTATGGTCAGAATCTACTCCAACACTCAAGAGAAGTAGCCAACCTATCGGCCATCATGGCAGCTGAACTAGGACTGAACACTAAGTTGGCCAAAAGAGCCGGATTACTGCACGATATAGGTAAAGTGCCGCAGGAAGAGTCTGAATTGCCACATGCTATTCTAGGTATGCAGCTCGCCGAGAAGTATGGAGAGAAGCCCGAGGTGTGCAACGCCATAGGAGCCCACCACGATGAAATAGAAATGACAGGCTTATTGTCGCCCATTATTCAGGTTTGTGATGCCGTTAGCGGAGCAAGACCAGGTGCTAGAAGGCAGGTAGTAGAATCGTATATCCAAAGGCTAAAAGATCTAGAAAATCTGGCGCTATCTCATAAAGGAGTGCAAAAGGCCTACGCCATTCAAGCAGGACGCGAATTGCGGGTAATGGTAGAAAGTGAAAAGGTAAGCGATGCCGAAGCTTCGTCTATGGCCTTTGAGATTTCCCAAAAGATACAGAATGAAATGACCTATCCCGGACAGGTTAAGATCACCGTGATACGTGAAACGAGAGCCGTTAGTGTGGCTCGTTAAGTAGAAACTCTATAGCCGAAGCAATCATACTATCAATGGTCTTTTCGGCTTGAGTAGAAAATTCTCCGGTAACTCTATTGGCCAACAATGCCGATACAGAAGCAATGGAATGACCGAACAGCCGCCCTAAGTGAAATAGGGCGGCTGTTTCCATTTCAATATTGGTGATTCTACTGCCTTCAAAGCGATAGTTGCACAGAATCTGATTTAAATCTTTCTTTTGTTCGCCCTCTGTAAACAATCGTCTTCCTTGTGGAGCGTAAAATCCAGAAGCGGTATAAGTGATTCCCAATTGGGCATTGAGTGCAGTAGCCAAAGAATGAGAGAATGCCATAGAGGAACTAAAACAATAGGGTGTGGGAAGCTGGTGCAAGTTGAAGTAGTGCCTCAGATCTTCTTGCCACTCAATGTTTTCATCTGAGTGCGGGTAGAACGCATGCAGAGCGTCTACAGACAAAGCTCTCTCACTCACCAGAATAGAATCTAAAGGAATATCAGGCTGTATGCTTCCAGAAGTGCCCAATCGCACTAAACGCAAAGTGTGTCGGTCTTTTTTAGGACTTCTATCCTTTAAATTCCAATTGCATACCAAATCGAGTTCGTTCAGTACAATGTCTATGTTGTCTGAGCCCATCCCCGTAGAAAGTACGCTAATTTCTCTTCCACCTATTTTACCCGTAAGCGTAATAAACTCACGATAGGATTTGCGCACTCGAATGCTGTCGAAGTAAGTGGCAATACGTTCAACCCTCGCTGGATCTCCAACCGTAATAATAAAAGGAGCAATGTCTCCCTCTTGCAGGCCTAAATGATAGACGCTAGAGTCAGAGTGGAGGATGATTTCGGTAGGGTTAATGCGCATATAAGCTTGAGTTTTAACGTATCTTCGCGCCAAAGTTAACCTC
>CALCFH010000336.1 GCA_937900215.1 uncultured Cryomorphaceae bacterium | reverse complement strand
TACCTCCGCACTTGGTTTTGCCGCACTCGAAAACGTATTGTACTTCCATTCACATGGGGGCAGCATCATCTTTGGCAGAGCAGTTTTGTCTACCCTTATCCATATGATTTGCTCTTCTATGATAGCTTATGCCATGGTTTTGTACTTCTATAGGTATAAGAAAAATGGCGTTTTGCTTCTTTTAGCAGGGCTCTTTGCCGCATCCTTGGCGCATGGCATATATGATTACGGACTTATGTTCAGGGGGCTCAAAGTAGGAGGGGTTTTTTTAAGCGTATTTTTCTTTCTTCTTCTCATTTCACTTTTCAGTACCATTCTGAATAATGCCCTAAACAACTCTTCCTTCTTTAACTACAAAATAATCATCCATTCATCCGATGTTCAGAATCGCTTATTTGGGTACTATTTCTTCGTCGGACTGATACAGTTTGCCACTTTATTGTATTATCAGTCTTTTAGGGTAGCCTTTAGCCAAGCAATACAAGATTTATTTGCATTTGGATTTATAATCTTCATAGCAAGTACCAGACTCAGCCGATTTACACTTATAAAAGGCCGATGGTTTCCTTTAAAACTAGAGTTCCCTGTGGGGTATGTAAACCCAGACCCTCTCAATAAGAGCAGTCGAAAAACTCTATCCATTCGCGGAGATTCATACAATGAAATACACATCAACCAGTACTATCAACAGTTTATGTATTTACATCCAATGAATCCAAAAAGGTCTTATCTCATTTCTAAGAGGATAGCCTTCATGGAAGACAAAATGTACACAAATCAAGACACTTCTTATTATACGGTAAAAGTATTTAACACAGATACTATGAATGAGTTCAGATGGTTTGTTCTCATTCCAAAAAGGGCTGGAACCTCGCATACAAAATCCAATAAACCCATTGCAGCACTTTTTTCCATCGCCAACATTCAAAATCCGCTTTTGGGCATGGATTTCAAAGAGTGGGTTATTTTACATCCATTAGTCAAGGAAAATCAGACTGCATCAAAGTAATAATCAATGGATTTAAACAAAAAATCAACGCTACTCATTATTGTTGCTGCATTAGGATACTTCGTGGATATTTACGACCTGATTTTGTTTGGCATTGTTCGTCTACCCAGCCTTTATGAACTCAATGTAGCTGAAGATCAGATTCAAGAAGTAAGCATTCTACTCTTGAATATGCAAATGGCAGGGATGCTTATTGGAGGCATTTTCTTTGGAATATTGGGCGATAAGAGAGGGCGTGTAACGGTTCTCTTTGGCTCTATCCTCCTCTATTCGCTTGCCAATTTTGCCAATGGATTGGTTCAAGATGTGCATACCTATGCCCTTGTTCGATTTTTAGCTGGATTGGGATTAGCAGGTGAATTGGGTGCCGGAATAACCCTGGTGTCTGAAAGCATGAAAAAAGAAGACCGAGGTTATGGAACCATGATTGTTGTTTTCTTTGGTGCTTTTGGTGCCGTTGTTGCCGCCTTAGTTGCTGATAAATTCGATTGGCGTATAAGTTATTATGTTGGAGGAGGCTTAGGTCTTCTTTTGCTTTTCTTTCGGGTTGGAGCCATGGAGTCTGGCATGTTTGAAAGCTTAAAAAAATCCAAGAAACAAGAATCCATTCCATTTCTTTCCCTATTTAAAAACCGCCTAATACTGATCAAATATGTTCGATGCATCCTCATTGGTCTCCCTGTCTGGTTTGTGGTAGGTGTGCTCATAGTTTTCTCGCCAGAATTCGGGAAGGTATTGGGTGTTTCTGAGCCCATTGAAAGTGGTAAAGCCGTAATCTGGAGCTATGTGGGCCTTTCAATAGGCGATGTGTTAACCGGGTCTTTAAGTCAATGGATAAAATCAAGAAAGAAAGTGGTGTTCTATGCGCTCCTAACTGGCGCCGTTACCTCGGCCATTTATTTATTCTCCTCCAATCTTACTCCCAATGCATTTTATTTTCTTTGCTTTCTGGTTGGATTACCAATGGGATATTGGGGACTCTTTGTAACCATAGCGGCCGAACATTTTGGCACCAACATTCGGTCAACTGTTACCACCACAGTGCCCAACTTTGTGAGGGGTGCAACCGTTCCTATCACCTTGCTCTTTGCCTTTTTGGCCGATGGTATGGGTTGGGGAATTGTGGTTTCAGCCGCGGTGGTAGGTGGGATTTCTTTTGGCATATCTATTTGGGCCGCTAGAGGCTTGGATGAAACCTATGCAAAAGATTTAAACTATATAGAACATGCCTCGCTTTAAAGTTCATGCAAGAAATATTTGCATTGCCGTAACATATACTTAATTTGCAGTCCTCAAATTCAAACCCATAGAGTGGGATCTTTTGGGTAATAAAATTGAATTCATTAAACCATTATTATGATTCTTAACAATCACAACGGAAGTATTTCCAAAATCGGCGTTTTTTATGATGGAAGCTATTTCCTATACGTAAGCAATTTCTACAACTGGTTTCACGAAAAAAAGGCCAGAATAAGCATTGCTGGACTGCACAAATTTATTCGTGATCAAGTTGCCAAAGAAGAAGATATTGACCCCCGATTCTGCAGAATTGTAGACGCCCATTATTTCCGTGGTAGGTTAAATGCCAATGAAGCTCAGCAAAAAGGCAATCAACTGTATTACGATCGTGTGTTCGACGATATATTGATGGCAGAAGGCGTTACCCTTCATTATCTGCCCTTGCGCGGTGCCGGTGTTAGCAAGCAAGAAAAAGGCATTGATGTTTGGTTGGCTTTGGAAGCGCTTGAACTCGCCTACTTCCGCCAGTTTGATGTTCTGGTTTTGATTGCCTCAGACGGTGATTACGTACCTCTGGTTAGAAAGATGAATGGCATTGGCATACCGGTAATGCTATTGAGTTGGGATTTCGATTTCGTAAATGACGAAGGACAAAAGGTAGTTACGCGCACTTCTCAAGAGCTCTTGGAGGAAGTGACCTATCCTATAGCCATGCATGAGTTCATTGAGAATGAAGATAATTCAGAAGATCCTCTCTATGAGAATCTTTTTGTTCCTCGCAGTGCCGAACGCATTTTCCACAAGCCTTTGTCTGTTGAGGACTTAGATGGAGAAGAAGGAGAAACCCATGAAAGTGAAATTCAAAATTTAAAAAGCGGTTACGGCTTTATCGCCTTTAATCCATCCAACCTATTCTTTCATTATTCAAGTCTAGTAGATTCTGATTTCAATGATGTGCGCGTGGGTGATAAAGTTCGCTTTACTATAGGAACAAACGAAAGAGGAGAGGCTGTGGCTCGAAACATTGAAATGTTAGAACGCTTCTCATTGGAAGAAGGACTTTAATTTATTGCTGAATCGGGTTCATTCAAAGAGATTTTAATTTGTATCAAAAGCACCATGTCGTATGACAATGAAGTAGATATTTTAGATTACTTGCCTTATTCCCTTCAAAACTCGAAGATTCTGTATGTTACTGTTATCGACATGCAAGGCAATATCTCTATGTAAATCCATTTTTTGAGGGGGCCTACAAAAGCATTCAAAGTCCTTTTATAGGAAAGCACTTTAGC
>CALCFH010000335.1 GCA_937900215.1 uncultured Cryomorphaceae bacterium | reverse complement strand
CTGACCTACAGGAAGTTTCAGTATTACTTTCACTTCTTGGGCTCTCCAAATATCTCTATTAATTAGGCTGTAGTATGCAGGAATGGTAAGAATGCTATCTTCTTCAAGGGGCATATAAACCACATTTTGGGCATTTATTCTCGCCTCAGTTTTTGATCTGCCTTGAGATTGCTTTTCAATAATGAGATAGGCTGATTCAGAATCGGTAGATTCAATAGTAAATTCCACGAGATTAAAATGGATGGCATTGGCTTCTTTATACCATTTAAAGTTCTTGCCATTCATATTCATATCCAATTCTAGATTGTCATTCATTGGAATTGGCAAGGCTTTAATGAATCGCTGCTTCGATTGATTTTCCAATTGAAAAGTGGTTTCTCTATACCCCTCAGATCTAAATTGTCTGCCAATATTAATGCCGCCATTAATTACGAGTATTAAGCCTATAAGACTAAGAAAGAGGCTTACTCGATATACCAAAGGATGCAATTTGGGCAGTTTAAAGAGGGCACGAACAATGGCCATTAGTGCAAGCAGTGTTAGAGGGATAAAGAACAATCCGATTCCCCAGAGCATACCTTGATGCATATTGGAATTTGGAAAGAGAATGGATAGGAATTCTACACCTTCCCAAGTGCTATAGCTGTCTCCCCAGAGAGAGAAATTGCCCCAGAATAGAGTAGAGAACAGTATGATCAGGACAAGAATACCAATGGTAACGCCTATGAATCCTAGAATTCTGAAAATGGCGTTGAAAATCATCTTAAGTAAAGAAAGAAGAAAGTCAGATGCATCTTCAGCCGCTCTGCGCACCTTGGAAGCAGAACGTTCTCCAAATTTCTCTGAACCTACGGTATCCTCTAGGGCTTTTCCGGCTCTTTTCATCTCTTCACGAACCGATTTTTCAATGCTGGAGAGGTTCACTTCTTCGCCTCTCATTTGCAGTTTATCGGCTGTAGTTTTTGCCTCTGGAATGACAATCCAGAGAACAAGATAGATTAAGAATCCATTAATTGGAGTAAAGAACAGAACTACCAAGAGTATGCGTAGCCATACGGGATCTATTCCAAAATAGGCTCCCAATCCACCGCAGACTCCTCCAATTACCTTGTCGTCTGGATTTCTAAAAATGCGTTTTTTTGGCTTAAAGCTAGAGTTGCTTTGAAAATCAGTATCAGCATAGCTGCTATTGTCATCATCTATTCTGTAATCTTCAGGTTGACCAAGCACAGAAATAGCGTATTCTACATCTGCAGTAAGAACCACTTCTCGTTCGTTGAGCATTCTTGCTTGAAAAATTTCTACAAGGCGCGCCTCTACATCGCGTACAATTTCTTCTTGCCCTTGCATATTGGCGAGGTAGCGTTTGATGCTTTCGAGATAGCCCTTTAGACGATGGTAGGCGTCTTCATCGACGCTAAAAACGAAGCCGGCTAGATTGATGTTAATGGTTTTATTCATGATGGTTGTTGGTTCAAAGTGATATTGACAGATTCTACGAGTTGATTCCAGCCCTCTTCTAACTCTGTTAGAGCGAGCTTGCCTAGAGTAGTGAGCTCATAGTATTTTCTCGGTGGTCCCGATTTGCTTTCTTGCCATTTATAGGTAAGTACACCGCTGTTTTTTAAACGGGTAAGGAGGGGATAGAGAGTTCCTTCGACCACTGCCAATTGACTTTTTTGAAGTCGTTCCATCAAATCTGGAACATAGGCAGGG
>CALCFH010000334.1 GCA_937900215.1 uncultured Cryomorphaceae bacterium | reverse complement strand
GTGAAAATGGAATCGCATTCTGTTTCAAATATCATTCAGAGAGGTGGCACAATTTTGAAGACGGCACGCAGTGAGCGTTTTATGACTCCGGAAGGCCGGGCCATTGCCTATGAAAACCTTCAGAAATACGGCATAGAAGGATTGGTGGTTATTGGTGGGGATGGCTCCTTTAGAGGTGCTACTGTTTTTCGTGAAGAATACGGCATTCCGGTTATGGGCTGTCCGGGAACCATAGATAATGACCTTTTTGGAACTGATTATACATTGGGTTATGACACCGCAGTAAACACCGTAGTGCAAGCTATAGATAAGATTAGAGATACGGCCAATTCGCACGACCGAATGTTTATCATTGAAGTAATGGGTCGCGATGCTGGATTTATTGCCCTGAGAAGCGGAATTGCAACCGGCGCTGAAGCCGTGCTTATTCCTGAAACCGTTACCTACATCAACGAGCTCATTTCCCTGCTTGAAAAAGGATGGGAAAGGAAAAAGAGCAGCGCTATTGTAATTGTTGCCGAAGGCGATGACGCAGGCGGAGCATACCAAGTGGCCGATAAAGTGAAGGAAAAATTCAATAGATACGACATTCGGGTTACCGTATTAGGTCATTTACAAAGAGGCGGAAGTCCAAGTGCACTCGACAGAGTGATGGGTTCTAGAATGGGTAATTCAGCTGTAAATGCTCTTTTAGCAGGAAGAACCGATGAAATGGTGGGAATTATGAACCATGAAGTTCGGTTTACGCCCTTCCAAAAAGCAACCAAACACCACAATGGCATTAGTCCGTACTTGCTAGAACTAATCGACGTTTTAAGCAATTGATGTACGCGGAAGTCATACTTCCACTGTATTTGTCTACCCCTCTAAGCTATTCTATTCCAGAGGAATTGGAGGAGTTAGTGCAGTTAGGCTCCTTGGTTGTGGTTCAGGTAGGCAAGCGCAAATACTATACTGGTATTGTGTTTTCACTCTCCCAAAACAAGCCCAGTTTTGAAACCAAATGCATTCAAGAGGTTTTGGATGAGTTTGCACCGGTTCCTTCGAAAATCATAGACTTTTGGCTTTGGATCTCGCGCTACTATTTCTGCTTCCCCAGTGAAGTTGCTACGGCTGCACTTCCTGCCGGATTAAAGCTAGACAATACGCTGATTATTCGCCGAGGAACGGAGTTCGATGCATTTCAGGAGAGCTTACCCCTTTTACCAGAGGAGGGCATTCCTATGGCAGATTGGGTTTCTTCGTTCGGGGAGTCTTTTTCTATGAAAAAGTTGCAAGCACTGGTTCAAAAGAGCATTATTCAATTACTAGATAAGTGGGATCGAAAAGGGAGGCAAATTGGCATTCCCGTTCTTCGCATCCCTGCCAACAAAGGCGAAGAGAGCCTTATTCATTTTTTAGACAACAGCAGAGCGCCTAAGCAGAAAGAACTTTTACTTTCCTTTTTAACGCAGGCAGAAGGACGAGAATGGGTTGAAAAGAAAAAGCTGGTTCCCGCTCTGTATTCTTCCACCTTATTGAAAAGCCTAGTAGACAAAGGCTTGCTGGAAGAGCAAATACTAGATCCCAGTATTTCAGCCAAAAGAAGCGGCAATCCGCTGTATGCGCTCACAGATGATCAGCAGAAGGCCTTGTTGGACATTCAAGGTTATTTCGAACAGAAAAAGCCTGTATTGCTTCAAGGAGTTACCTCCTCAGGTAAGACAGAGATTTACAGTTACCTCATACAGTCGGTGCTTGAAAAGAAAGGACAGGCTTTATTCCTCATGCCTGAAATTGCGCTTACCACTCAGATGATATTGAGAATGCAGCGGCATTTTGGTGAGGAAGTGCTGGTATATCATTCTCAGTTAAATGATTACCGACGAACAGAAGCTTGGAAGCACATAGCGGAAGGGCGCTCTGTTTTGGTCTTGGGCGCTCGATCGGCTCTTTTGCTGCCCTTTAAAAATCTCCAATTGATTTTGGTGGATGAAGAGCATGAGCCCAGTTATAAGCAGCAAGATCCGGCGCCTAGATACCACGCAAGAGATGCGGCGGTGTATCTGGCGCGAAGTTTACAAATTCCCGTTTTATTGGGCTCCGCCACGCCTTCTTTAGAATTGTATGCCTCTGCTACCGAGGGTAAGTTCGGCTGGGTGAAGTTGCTTAAGCGATACAATGACAGGCCAATGCCCAGCATTGAACTCTTGGATATTCGCAAAGTACAAGCAGAGGATGAAGGAATTAGTGCCGTACTAATTGAGGAGATGCGCAACACACTCAAAAGAGGAGAACAGATCATTCTCTTCCAAAATAGGCGCGGTTTTTCTCCCTATGTGGTTTGCTCAGATTGCGGGCATACCGCTGAATGTCATCAATGCGATATTGGTCTTTCTTATCATAAATACAATCATTCTCTCAAGTGCCATTATTGCGGTTATCACGAGGCGTATTCAGGCCATTGTCAGGCCTGTCAATCTAGCAACATTACCATTGAAGGCCTCGGAACCCAACGCATAGAACAGCGGATACAAGAATTGTTTCCAGGTGTGGGAGTAGATAGGATGGATGTAGACTCTACCCGAAATAAGAACAGTCTACAGAATATCTTTGATCGATTTGAAAAGCAAGAAAGCAGCATACTGATTGGTACTCAAATGGTGACCAAGGGTCTTGATTTTAAAAATGTTGGATTGGTGGGAGTCATCTCAGCGGATTCGTTATTGAGCTTCCCCGATTTTCGAAATCACGAAAGAACCTATCAGCTCATTGCTCAAGTGGCAGGTAGAGCGGGAAGGGGAGAGGCGGCAGGCAAGGTACTCGTACAAACGAAGAACAAAACCCATGAGCTTTTAAAGAATCTCCGCGATTACAATTTTGAGTCAATCTATCAGAGAGAACTTTGGCAACGACGCACTTTTTCTTACCCTCCTTTTTCGCGTTTACTGCGAATTACCTTAGGCCATAAAGAGCTGCCTAGAGTGCAAAAATGCAGTAGAGAGCTTGGCATTCAACTTCTTCATCGCTTCGGAGCCATTGTTCTCGGACCGGAAGAACCCAGTGTAGGAAGGTTGAAAAATCAGTATCTGCGTCAATTTTTACTCAAAATTCCTATCGATCACAATCCATCCAACTACAAAAAAGCATTGCATCTATTGTTCAGCGACGATAAAAATGCCTCTTTTTTAAAAGGAATTCGAATTATTGTTGATGTAGATCCTATTCAGTGATTAAATTCGAGACATAAAATAAAAATTACATGGCATCTACCCACTTTAAAGGCAGTCCTGTTGAGCTTTCAGGTGAATTACCCAAGATTGGAACACGCGCACCCGGTTTTCTCCTTACCACCACGGACCTAAGTGATTTTGAGTTGGAAAAATTCAAAGGTAAACGCGTTATTCTCAATATTTTTCCAAGCATAGATACGGGCATTTGTGCAATGTCTGTTCGCCATTTCAACAAGGTAGCGGCCAACTTAGACAATGCTGTAGTTCTTTGTATTTCTCGTGATCTACCTTTTGCACAGAAGCGTTTCTGCGGTGCGGAAGGAATTGAAAACGTAGAAATTGGAAGTGAAATGCGTCCTGAAAGTAGCTTTGGCCAAGACTATGGGCTAGTTCAAATGGGCGGACCATTGGCTGGTACTTTGGCACGGGTTGTTATGGTTTTAGATGAGAATCAAACCATTGTTTATTCTGAAATTGTTCCTGAAATAACCCAAGAACCCAATTACGAAGCAGCCTTAAAAGCTTTGTAAAAGTGCGTCTAAGGCTACTGATTCTCCTTTGTTTTGGTTGGGTAAGTAGCCTTACAGCAGAAGATACCATCGTATTAACAAATGGCGATCAGCTGGTTGGAAAGATTAAAGAGCTCAATCGAAGTGTTCTGACTGTGAAGACGGATTATTCCGATTCAGATTTCAAGATAGAATGGGCTGGCGTGAAGAAAATGAGTAGCTTGAATTATTTTACCATGACCCTTTCAGATGGTTCTGCCATTCTTGGAACCTTTACATATCTACCTACCGGCCAGATAAGTATAATCGGAATAGACCAGAGTGAGCGAAGAATTGATCCTATTCAACTCATCTATTTAAAAGACATTGGGGTTGATTTTTGGAGCCGGCTTACTGCCTCTGTCGACATAGGCTTTAGTTATGCCAAGAGCAACAATCTTTCTCAATACAGCGCGAGAACAAATGTGGCGTATCAAACAGAAAGGTGGTACACTAAGTTGCTGTATAATCACGTACAGTCATCTCAAGACAATGCTGACAATGTCTTTAGAACCGAGTTGGATTTTAATCTTCTGTACAAACTTAGAGGCGACTGGTTTACGACTTCCTCATTAAACTTGCTGACCAATACTGAGCAGAAGCTGAATTTAAGAGCTACTACTTCATTGGGCCTTGGTTTCTTTCTGATTTATAACAATGCAGCCAACTGGACAATCAGCGCTGGGACAACCTATAACTCTGAAAATTATGTGGAAGGAGCCAATACAGAAATGGCTTCAAGTATCCGTAAATCCTATGAGGCCTATTTCAGAACGGAGACCAATATCTTCAACCTAGGGGATCTACGGTTCAATGGCTCTGTTTCTGCTTTTCCAGGAATAACCGAAAGCGGACGTTTTAGGTTGGATGGAAAATTGAATCTGAAATACGATCTACCACGCGATTTCTATATCAGCGCTGGTTTTTCAATGAATTATGACAATCAGCCTATAGTTGTTGATGGTGTTCGAACACCTGAGACGGACTATGTAACCCAGTTTAGCTTCGGTTGGAGCTATTAAAACCTGCGCTAATTGATGCTATTTCGAACCCGTTGGGTGAAATTGCGAAGCGCTGTTTTTTCATCTACTCCTTGCTCTACCTCTTCCAAAATCTGAATAGCTGCAATAGTATGAGTGAGTTGGTCACCCGCTTCGTCTGGTCCTAAGTCGATGGAAGGCTCGCGCTCTTCCATAATATCTTCTTCGGCCTTTTTTAGTTCAGCTAAGCTGTAGCTACTTACCAATTGTTTAATGGCTGCAATTCTCATTGTGCCAAAGCTAAAAGTGAACGCAGATACTCTTCTTTGCTGCTAGCACTGCCATCCA
>CALCFH010000333.1 GCA_937900215.1 uncultured Cryomorphaceae bacterium | reverse complement strand
GGCGGGGGTTTCGCGTTTTAGAGCCATCTTCTTAACCTCTGCAACCACCATAGCCGGATTGGCGCCTCTCATTTTAGAAAAGAGCTTCCAGGCCCAATTCTTAGTACCGATGGCCATTTCGGTTGCCTACGGAATCGGATTTGCCACCCTGCTAACCCTTATTACACTTCCCGTTCTTCTTAGCTATCTAAACTCGTTTAGAAAAATTGTGCATTGGCTTGTGTACAATGAAATGCCCAGCAAAGAATCGGTTGAAACAGCCATAATTGAAATGAAAGATGAAGAAGAAGATATTTAACGCTGTTCTTTTGCTTCTGATCTCAATGGGCATTTTACCGGCTCAAGAAGTTCTGAGCCTTGAAAAGGCTCTTGAGTTTGCTGCGACTCAAAACCCACAAATTAAATCGGCTGGTATTTTAGTTGAAATTGCAGGAAACAGCGAGAATCCAGGGGCCGCTGGATTGTACCCTAGAATATCTGCAACCGGTGCAGGAGGTTATTCCAACAACAATACACGCCTTGAATTCGCTCAGGCAAATCAGCCGCCCATAGAAGTGGATGGTGCTCAGAGTTATACTTATTCAGCCGGAATTGGAATGACCTACACACTCTTCGATGGACTGGGAAATGTATATACCTTGCGTCAAAGACAGGCGGAACACGATAGAAGTCTTGTCGATTTTCAAATTGCATTCGAAGGAGTCATGTCTGCCTGCATTAATCAATATTACGAGGTGGCCCGCTTACAGCTCCTCAATGAGATCAATTCAGAAAATTTGAACATCTCTCTCGATCGTTTTAAAAGGGAAGAAATTCGCGCCGAAATGGGTACTTCCTCTAGTTTCGACCTACTCAGTGCCAAAGTGGATTTGAGCAATGATAGCCTGAGTCTAGTTCAAACTGAAACAGAACTTCGATTGGCAAAACGCAATCTAAATAGAACACTTGGTCGCTCTGCTGAGATTAATTTCTTCACTAACACGGAAGTAGAATTGGCCGTCATACCTGAAATTGAAGTATTGCTTGGCGATGCAGAAAAAAGCAATGCGGCTCTGAGTCGTGCGCGTCAGGAAAGCAAGATTTCTGAGTACGCCAATAAAGCCGCGGCTTCTGATTTTTGGCCTCAGCTCGATTTAAATGCGGGCTACAACTACAATGCTCAAGAGAATGAAGTTGGACTTCTTCTTTTCAATCAAACCCAAGGAGCCAATGCAGGATTGAATCTGCGTTGGGATCTTTTCAACGGAAATGTGAATCACATCCGTAAAGCCAATGCCCAATTGAATATTCAAAATGCAAACATTCAACTCGCAGATCAAGAGCTGGGATTGAAACAACAAGTTTTGAATGCCAAAGACCTTCATGAAAATGCGCTGTTTAGCCTTCAAATAGCTTTGCGCAATGTGAAAACAGCCAATCTAAGCTTTACCCGGGCAACCGAATTATACAATCTAGGTCAAATAGACAATACTCAATTTCGTGAAGCTCAGCTGAACAAAGCCCAGGCCGAGAATCAAAGAAACAATGCCGCTTTTATCGCAAAATTAGCGGAAACTGAATTGAAAAGGCTTACGGGTCAGCTCTTTACACTCACCACCCTCACCAACTAATTTCTATTTGCAGCATTAAATCTGCTTCAGGAATCTTTTGTCTCAAATCTTAATTGTTAGTACGGACTAACAATTTATATTTGCAACGCAAAAGAAAAATGATAGCATGCTCAAGAAATTCATTCTGTATTCCTTTGGTTTACTGTTGTCTTCCTTTACTCAAGCTCAAACCGGGGAGTTTTCTGGGAGGGTACTCTTTGAAGGCGAAGGTCAAATTGCCGCTATTCAGTTAAGTGGTGATACAAAGATCAGCACTCCAACAGATCTCAATGGCTATTTTACTCTAGCCCCTCTTCCTGCCGGCGAACACATAATAAAAATCATCAGTCTTGGATTTAAAACCAAGTTCATTCGAATTGAAATAGCGGAAAACCAAAAAGTCTTCAGGGAAATTGAATTGGAAGAAAATCCGCTTAGCCTAGATGAGGCCGTAGTTTCTGGCACCTTACGACCGGTAAGTAAGACCGAAAGTCCGGTGCCTGTAGAGGTTTATACAGCCCAATTCTTCCAAGCCAATCCTACTCCTTCCCTTTTTGAGTCGATGCAGAACATCAATGGTGTGCGCCCTCAGCTCAATTGCAATGTCTGCAATACGGGAGACATTCACATCAACGGATTGGAAGGCCCTTATACTCTAATACTTATAGATGGAATGCCCATTGTTAGCGGACTATCTACGGTATATGGCTTAACGGGAATTCCTCAATCGCTTATCGACAGAATCGAGGTGGTAAAAGGTCCGGCCTCTGCTCTTTATGGCAGTGAAGCCGTTGGAGGTCTCATCAACATCATAACCAAAAATCCGTCTTCAGCCCCTCGCTTCTCTGCTGATTTTCTGGG
>CALCFH010000332.1 GCA_937900215.1 uncultured Cryomorphaceae bacterium | reverse complement strand
TAACTTTAATGTAAGTGGCTTTTATCGATTTTTTGGAACGTATACCCAGCAACAGCAGCCTTATGCTTTAACTGGAGTAGCAGGAGATATTGTTCAAGACAACAATCTATTCATTGGCGATGATAGCTTTCTTCCCAATTTTTTAATCAATATCAGTGGAAGGCCCAATCGGCAGGTTTCATGGGGCTTTGATGTTTTTGCTTTTCAGTTTTTAGATGGAGTCATTCAACCGGCCTATAGCGGACAGGTGGCCACGGAAAACCGTCCCTCTATTTGGGATCCAATCAATGGTACGAGGCTCGGATCACGAATGAATCTAAACCTGGGAATTAATCTTTTTGGAAGTTTTAGTACTGACTATGGAACCTTCAATGTTCGAATGGGCGGAATTAATTGGTATTCGATGACGGATTTAACCTTTTCCTCTTTTAGGGGATACAATCGGAATACTCTTTTCGAAAGAAATCCATGGGATCCTATTGGGAATTCTATTGGTGAACGTTACGAACAGCTGTATGCAACAGGAGAGGTCTCTCAAGACGAACGCTGGGGAGAGCGGGCTTTTCAAGGACTGATCTTTGAAGGTATGGCACTTCCGAATGATTGGAGTTTTGCCGTATTGTATGGAAAAGCAGAAATAAATGGCGGATTTCTAACCATTCCAAATACCTCCTATGGTGGACAATTGGCGAAAAGCTTCAACAATAGAACCAAGATTTCTCTAAATACTATTAATAGCCAGACCTATGCAGATAGTTTGAATGAATCTGCCGTTCGAAGCCATGTGGTTACGGCTGATTTTGATTTTGACAGAGATAAGTTTCGCCTGCAATTTGAAATAGGAGGTGGACAATACATTACTCCTGACATAGCCTACGATGTAGCAGAAGCAATAAACCTTAAATTCTTGGCAAAGAAAGAGTTAACTGGTATTCCAATTGAATTTCATGTCTTTCGAATAAATCCGAGATTTGTAAACAATAATGCAGTTTCATGGAATGTTGCCACTACTGAGATTAATCCCAATGATGCCGCAGCAGGAACCGTGGGTAGTAATGCTGTTCTTAGACCCTTTGCAAGTAGTTTATTGCCCGTTGGTTTAACAACCAACAACAGACAAGGTGCGAATGTGAATACCTTTTTTAATTGGGGTAAACTGCATTTAAGCCTAGGTTTGGGAGCGGCAAGTGAGATAGAGGCAATCTCCAATCAAATAACATTTGATCACCCCGTAAATCAGTTAACCAGAAGCAGGTTCTGGAGATGGAATTTCCCACAGAATGTAGGTCCTTATGAAAGACAATCCGTAATCTTTAGAAATGTCTTTGAGACGGTGAACATTCTTGAGTCTCCAATAGTAGAAAAACGCTTTTCTACCCTAGAAACCCATTTGAAATACAAAATGAATGTTTCTGGCAAACCGCTTTATTTATTTTTCTTAGGCCGCTATCAAAGCGTGCAGCAAGAGTGGTCTCCCATTC
This sequence comes from uncultured Cryomorphaceae bacterium, assembly GCA_937900215.1. GTDB lineage: Bacteria > Bacteroidota > Bacteroidia > Flavobacteriales > Schleiferiaceae > RFXV01. The sequence continues at coordinate 13,580 of CALCFH010000332.1, read as the reverse complement.
CTGTCTTTGCTTCCTCAGCGTATTTAAGACAATATAGTAATGAAATTGAGGCCTATTGGGGCGTACGAAAGGGGCTGTTCTTAAATGCCTATGGCGGATATGAGCGCACTCTAGGCAACTATGCCACGGATATAGATGTAGAAACAGTTCGGCCTAGAGATCAAGAAGGATGGGGCGCCGGAATTGGGCTTGATCAAACTTTGGGCAGAAATGCAGCCCTTTTTATTCGACATCGTTGGTTCTATTTCTATGACAAAAGTTTTAGAAACGATTTCTTCGAAGGTCAAGAAACTATTGTGGAATTAAAAGTATTCTTCTGATGTATAGAAAAATTATATTCATTGCGCTAATGGTATTTTCCATTGCGCCCTCATTTGCTCAGGAAGGGCGAAAAGTTTGGTTGTCAGGTGCTTCTCGTGGAGTAATCTACGCGGATAATTTCACTACTGGTGGAAGCGAAACGGATACAGTAACTCCAAGAAAGACACAGAGTGGCTACGCATTGGTTGATCTTGGCATTCATGTTCAGCCGGTTAAAAATGTCGAAATTCAGGGAATGCTCCGGATACGCAATGATCTGGGGGGATTTTGGGGTTCTGGAGTAACCCTGGATTTACGGCAACTTAGTGTAAAAGGGGTAATCGCAGACATCATTCGCTTTCAGTTGGGTGATATCGACTACAAACTTAGTCCCTACACTTTTCAAAATTCGGAAGAATGGGTACTGCAAAATACGGGTCCAATTTCTTCAGTTCCACTAGATTTCTTGCGTTATGACGTTTTTCAGAATGATGATCTAACATGGAGGCAACAGGGTGTGGCTACCGATTTTGGGTTCCAATTCAAAAAAGTAATTAAAGAGGCCAACTTTAGTCTATTTACCAATAGGGTTCAAGCGGGCTTCAACAATGGAGGCAATGACCGCATGATTGGAGGCGGAATGATGGAGATTATTCCCATAGAAAATTTAAGAGCGCGTTTGCATTATGTAAACCTCTTTGACTTGTCTGGGACTTCAAACAATCCTATAACTTTAAATAATCCGGTTCAAACCCTGGCTTTGATGTACGATAAAAGCTTTACAAAATGGTCTACCCATGCCGAAATTGAAGGTGGACAGTCCAAAATGGAATGGATAGGAGATACGGAAGCTCCAGTATTAGAAGATGGTTTCTTTGATGCGAAAGTATCGGCCAAGCACAAAGGAACTGGACTGAAAATGTCTGCTTCTTGGAGAGAGGTTGGAGCGAACTTTAGAAGTCCAGGCGCTCAAACAAAACGGATTCGTTATAACGCTGCGCCACAAGCCTATCAGTTGTACGGTAACCAACAAGATCTTAGAGATATCAGTACATATGATCTAGTTCGAGACGCTTCCTTATACAATACTCAGATCCAAGAAGGATTAATGGCCTTCGATCCACGTTATGGCAATGCCACGCCTTATGGTCGTGCAACGCCGAATAGAAGAGGAGTAAGCACAGGGGTAGAATGGAGAGAGAAAAAAGAAAAGGCTGGATTTTCAGTGGGTTTTGATAGACTGTCGGATATAGTTGGACAAGGAACAGACGAGAAGCGAAACTTCACAATTCTGAGCTTGGCTGGAGATCTGAGAATAGACCAATATGTAGGTTTGAAACATAAGCTTGAATTGAAAGCATCCTATCAGTCTGAGTCTACACAGAGAGGAGGTACTGAATTCGAAACGGTAGACCTTTCGAATGGCATCACTCAAATTGGATTAGAATGGGAGTTCTTGCCAAAACTGAGCTTGGTGGGTGAAATACGCCAATGGACCAGCGAGGGAACAGATCTATACGCCACACGAGGAGTATACTCTGATGTGATTGATTACAACACCTTTGAAACCAAAACAAATGAGACTTTTTGGGGTTCTGGTATTCAGTATACCTTCTCTGAAAAGATTAAAGCTCAGGTATTCTATCAAGAATTTTCTTGGGAAGATGAGCTAAGTGATAAACTTCCGTATCAGTGGAATAATTGGCAGATTAACTTTTATATGGCATTCTAATGAGAACAACTTTAAAATTAGCGGTTTTAGCAACTTTTCTTTTAAGCGCTTGCGCTGAAAAAATAACATCAGAAGGACCCGCACTAGAAGATCTTTTTGGAGATTTTAGTCTAGTTGATGCCTTATCAACCTCTACCAGTGATGTAGATTTTTCCACAGGTGAAAAACTTGTTTTATCTGCACGATTTACAAAATCAGCCGATTGGCAAGCAGATTTGATAGGACTGTCATCGGGTGCACACAAGGTGATCACGGGTAAGTCGAAAATGCTGGATGCAAGCAATGCAACTTGGGATGGTTCTACCACTATATTTCCTATGTTTCAAGAAGAACAAGTGGCAATCGATTTGTACATTCCTGAGGTTGACCTGCATATGTATGATACGGTTACCGTGTCTGGAGTTAAAGTCAACGATGGTTTCTTAATTGCCGATTTTGAGTCCGGACCTAATCCAGGATGGCTCATTTTTGCGCAATCGGGTGCAGACATGACTTTCCGAATTGAAAATACAGATGCACCTGCCCAAGGTTCGAATTACTACGATATGGGAGGAGAAGTAAACTGGGATTGGTTAATAGGCTATATCGAATTTCCAGCTAGCGCATATCAGTTAACTACCTACCCCCTCAACCCAAATCCAAACAATGTTTATTTCAACGTTCTTCTCTACAAACCAGCAGGCATAACCAATGCCTTGGCTTTGTTTCAGTTTAGAGAAGACGACAATTTAGACGGGAACTTCAATGGTGCAAATGAAGATATGTATTCCGTTGAAGTAAGTGGTTTAGACGTAGGATGGAATAAAGTTTCTTTGAGATACAGCGACATTATTGCACTAAACAATGGTCAACCCGTGGCCCCTAATGGAAATGGATTTCATGAACCAAATAAAATATTAAATGTAGCCGTGCTAATGCTTGCCAACCCGGCAAGTGGGTATAGTCAGCTTTATATGGATTATTTAATATTTACTCAGAACGAACCTCTTAATCCATGATTTCTTCCCCAAAAATAGCCTTAACGCTCTTCGTTTTTGGGTTGCTTCCATCCGTCTTAAGCGCTCAAAATACCGTGCAGCTTCCACAAATCGATGTGGTAAAAAGAAAAGGAATTCTAAAGCAACAGTCGCTCTATCCAGACGGATATGGTACTGATGAACCCGAACATGTTGGCAACGTGTATGCCGTTCAGGTTTTTGACGATTTTCTCACCGCCGAGGTTTGGTTTACAGAATCAAGCTGCCTATCCGTTACCCAAGCAGTGGATGTAAGTCCGGGTGATCAAAAAGGCCTTTTATTAGAGTGGAATAAACTTCAGAAGGGTTGTCCGGATTGGATGGGTCTAGGTATTGGCTGGGATGGATGGTCTGGAAAAGATATTTATTCTATCCTAGATAGCGCTGCCCTCCGCATGCGGGTTCGTGCCGTTAAAGGAAAATACAATGGATTACCTCTCGCTATATGCATGGAAGACTACTCAGATGGTCAGGCATGGACAGGCGTTACAGCCAATACGGTAGACGGTGGAGTGGTTGGTGAAGAATGGGTGGATGTTATTCTTCCACTTATTGAATTCGATTGGAATATGACCAATGCCAATCCGAGTAACGTAAAGCAAATGATCATTCAATTTGAGGCCGAGGGAGCCATTTGGTTGGATGAGATAAAGATTGTGCCCTATAAGGGAGGATATAGAAAGGAAGCCAGTCTTGCCTATTCAGAAGTATTGGCGCCAAAATTAGATGGAGAAAAAGACGCTTTTTGGAACAATGTGAAGCCTTTTGAATTAGGAAAAGACAAGGTTTGGATGGGGGCAAATAAAACCCATCTTCTCGTATATGCCGAAATCGCCGATGATTCGCCAATGCTTAATCCAAACAACGACGAGAATATATGGAATGGGGATGCCTTGGAAATAGCCTTCTCTTCAAGGCCCAATCTGCCGATACGTAGAAAAAACTTCTTGATGAGCGACCAACACATAGGCTTGAGTTTCAACTCTGACCCGCTTGCGTTTAATTGGCGCAGGAAAAAACCACTAGAAAGAACACAGAAAATTGTCAAAATAGTGCCTGGCGGTGTTCGCATTGAGTGGTTTATAGAACTTGCTGAGTTGGGTCACTATGGTTTTGAACTTGGCACAGATTACAATTTTGAGATAGCCATAGACAAAGGCAATGGTAAAAACAGAACCGAACAATTGCGCTGGAATAATCCAAGTAACGAAGGCTTTCATGAAGATCCTTCAAAATGGGGTTTAGTGCGCTTTAATGAATTAGACTTATGATGGGCAACCGATCTTTTATCCTTCTTATTGCCACCTTTGCTCTCATTGCATGTGGAGGACCATCTGTTAACAACGAAGTTCAGCCGAGTGCAAATGCAAAGAGCCCCTTTCACGATGAAATCATGGCTCGTCTAGGCGAGATGTCGCTTGAAGAAAAGGTTGGAGAAATGACCCAATTGAATCTAGATGTAGTTTCGGTTGGAGAGATATACAACCTCAAAGAACCGCATGCACTCGATAGCGCAAAACTGTATCATGCGATAGTGGAAAGGCATGTGGGTTCTCTTTTAAACGTAGGAGGACATGCTTATCCTCTAGCACATTGGCAAGAAATGATTCGTGAGATTCAAGACTTGGCCATGACAAAGGGAAATGGCATTCCAATCTTATATGGAATTGATGCCATTCACGGCGCAAATTATCTAGCAGAAGGAACACTACTTCCTCAGCCTATTGCACAAGCGGCCACTTTTAATCTCAGTCTAATAGAGAAAGGCGCACAACTAACAGCCTATGAAACGCGCGCAACAGGAGTTCCTTGGAACTTCTCTCCGGTTCTCGATGTAGCACGTCAGCCTCTTTGGTCTCGCGTTTTTGAAACCTATGGAGAGGATGTATATCTCGCTGCGCAAATGGGAGCAGCTGCCATTAAAGGATATCAAGGTACAGATGCTATAGATCATACGGAGGTTGCGGCAACAATGAAGCATTTTTTGGGCTATAGCATGCCTTTTAGTGGAAAAGATAGAACACCCGTTTACATAGATGAAATTCAACTTAGAGAAATTTTTCTACCTACTTTTCAGGAGGCAATTCGTGTGGGTGCTCTAACGGTTATGATCAACAGCGGTGAGTTGAATGGCATTCCAGTTCATGCAGACAAGGCCATACTCACAGATCTATTGCGCACAGAATTGGGCTTTCAGGGCTTGGCCGTAACCGATTGGGAAGACATTATGAAATTGGTGAATTTCCATAGAGTGGCACCCAATATTAAAGAGGCCGTTCGCATGTCAGTTATGGCGGGAATAGATATGGCTATGGTGCCCAATGACTACAGCTTTACAGATGCACTAATAGAATTGGCTAAAGAAGGAAGCGTTCCTGACGAAAGAATAAATGAGGCAGTATACAGAATTCTTCATGTGAAGTATTCTTTGAACCTTTTCGAGGAACCCTTTAGCCCTGCAGTACACGACTACCCTCTCGTAGCAAGCGATTCTTTCAATAAGTTGAATTTAGAAACGGCAAGGCAAGCCATAACCCTGCTCAAGAATAAGCAAGGAATTCTTCCTCTTAAGTCTATGGATAAAATTGTGTTAGTAGGGAATCAAGCAAACGACAATAGGTATGAACGGCGCATGGAGTCGTACTTGGCAAGGAATGGATGAGAAGTGGGATGTGGAGCCAAATCAAAAAACTTTAGAGGCAGCTATGCTTGAAAAGTTTTCGGCCTGTACTGCTGTTCTAGAAGAAGAGATTGCTAAAAATGCGAGTCTGTTTAGAAATGCGGATAAAATAGTTTGGGTCTTGGCAGAAAAGCCAAGTACTGAGAAGCCTGGCGATATAGATGATCTCAACTATGAGGATAGAATGCATCAGCTGGCGCAAGAGTTGAAGGCTTTCAACAAACCCATAGTTCTGGTGCTTCTTCAAAACCGTCCAAGAATAATTACAGATTTTGATCAAATGAGCGACGCTGTTCTTTTGGCCTATGAGCTGGGTGCACAAGGAGGATTGGCTATTTCTGAAGTACTTGCAGGCGAAGTATCTCCATCTGGAAGACTTCCTTTTACTTATCCGAAACATGCCAATGACTTATTGACTTACGATCATAAGTTTACTGAGAAATTGGACCAGCAATTTGGAATGAATGCTTTTGATCCACTGTATGAGTTTGGCCACGGATTGAGCTATACCCGTTTTGAGTACAGCCTAGACCCGGTAGCAAAGGAGTTGTTGGCTTCCGATTCGTTAAAAATTCAATATTCTGTTAAGAATATAGGCACTACAGCATCCTACGAGACAAGTCTTCTCTTTGTGTCTGATTCTGTGGCAAGCATTACGCCTCCAGCTAAAAGACTCAGAAAATTTGCTAAGATGTGGCTCGAGCCAGGCGAAACTAAGCAAGCAACTTTCTATTTGAAGGCCAAAGACTTAGCCTTTATTTCAAAAGATCACAAATGGGTAACGGAAGAAGGTTGGTTCACCTTGAGATTGGCCAATCAGAAAGTTACATTTTTCTATAAGCCATGATAAAAAAGATCCTCATTCTTCTGGTAATTGCTCTAACGGCTTGTGAGCTCGAAGAGGCTCCAGATTTCGGTCGTGTAGGCGATTCAGTGCGATTCTCAGGCAGAGATTGGTATGTTAAATACAGCAGTGGCCCTGTGGGTCCTGGACCGAATTTGTTTTCTAGACTGAATGAAGATGTGTTTTTAGACGGAAGAGGATATTTGCATATGCGCATCGCAGATCACAACGGTTTGTGGTATTCATCTGAGATTGTGGGTCTTGATACGGTTGGCTACGGTGTTTACACTTTCGTGATGGAAGGAGATTTAGAGAACATTCCAGAAAATGTGGTGGTTGGATTGTTTTCGTGGAATACCGAGAGCTTCCAAGAAGAAGCCAATAGCGAAGTAGATATTGAGTTCGCAAAATGGTTGGATGAAACTACAACTCAGACTTTACATTATTCGGTTCAGCCAGTAAATTTCGGGCCATATTACCCTGAAAGATCTCATCAGGCCAACACCCAACCTGGCGACCTTATCGGGGTTACAACGCATCAATTTATTTGGACGGACTCTCTTATTACATGGACCAGCTGGAGGGGAGGGGGAACCACAGGTCGTCAGATTGCCAATTGGAGTTTTAACACAAGCAATCCACCTAGAATTAAAAATGAGGGTCCGAACTCGTCCAATCCGATAGTAATTCCTGGTCCGGCAGAGTCTACCAATGCCCGCATTAATTTTTGGCTTCTAGGGGGTATACCACCAAGTGATGGACAAGTACAGGAAATAGTTATTCGATCATATAATTATGAAGGTTTTGAATAAAAGAATACTTGTCTTTCTCGGTTTAATCTCCTTGAGCCTATCGGCACAAAACGTTCCTATTACTTTTAGAGTAGATCTATCCAATTACTCTGGTTCGAGCTTTAATACAGTTCACCTAAATGGCACTTTTAATTCTTGGTGTGGTAGCTGCAACCCTATGTCGGATGCCAACGGAGATGGAATTTGGGAAACTACTTTATCACTCCCAATGGGACTGATAGAGTACAAATTCACCTTAGATGGCTGGGCTGTTCAAGAACAGTTTTCAGGTGGTGAATCGTGTACAAAAACAACAAGTAGCTTCACAAATAGAGAATTTCAAGTAACAGGTCAAGCCATTCTAGACCCAGTCTGTTTTAACAGTTGTTCCTCCTGCACTCTAGCTCCTTCTGCCAACGAATCTACTTGTAACTGCAATCAGCGACTTTATTTTGCCGGGAGGAACTGGACAATTAAGGAGTATGAAAACATTACTTGGGGCCCGGGTGGCAATTATTTCAGCGCGCATGAAGACGATGTTTTTGTAGATGAAAAAGGCTTTTTGCATATGCGCTTGGCGCAGCGAAATGGAAAGTGGTATTCCACAGAAGTTATTAGTCCAGACACCATGGGCTATGGTATCTATACTTTTGTAATAGAAGGCGATTTAGAAAGTCTACCGGCCAACTCGGTAGTAGGATTGTTCACTTGGGATGATAACAATCTAGCCACCCAAGCAAATAGTGAAGTAGATATAGAAATTGCACGTTGGGGAGACCCTTCTGTTTCTGATGTCTTGCTATATTCTGTTCAACCCGTTTGGTTTGGTGGATATTATCCAGAAAGAACCAATGTGGTCAACCACGCTCCGGGCGATTTAAATGGAATTACAGCTCATCGTATGATATGGACAGACACTCTGATTACTTGGGAGAGTTGGGAAAGAAGAGCAGATGGAAACAATCAGATTGGATATTGGACTTTCGATTTAAATAATCCACCCAGAGTAAAGGTAGAAGGATCGGTTACTTCTGACCCTATCGTTATTCCCGCGCCAGGAAATACCACTCATGCACGTATAAATTTTTGGATGTTTAACGGTGGACCAACTTCAGACAATCAGGAGCACGAAATAATCATTCGAAACTTTTCCTACGAGCCATTTTAGAGTGGCTGAATTCATTTCAATGCGTCAATAAAAAGACAGTTCTGCCCTCTCACATTGCCTACTTTTGTGCCTTATCTAAGGTATTGGAAGTATGAGTGATTTCTTGACCCACGAATGTGGAATTGCCATGGTTCGGCTGCTAAAACCACTCGATTATTATATCGAGAAATATGGCACAGCCTTCTATGGAATCAATAAAATGTATCTCCTCATGGAGAAACAGCACAATCGCGGACAAGATGGAGCTGGATTTGCGAGCATAAAACTCGATATGCCTCCGGGTAAGCGATACATCAGTCGCTACAGATCAACCAATCAGCAGCCCATTCAAGACATTTTCACTAAAGTGAACGCATCCATTTCCGCACGCCTGAAGCAAGAAGGCTTGGAAAAGAAAGATGGAGAATGGCTCAAACACAATTTGCCATACGTGGGTGAATTATACCTAGGACATTTGAGATACGGTACCTATGGGGGAAATTCTATAGAGGCCTGTCATCCTTTCTTGCGCCAAAATAATTGGATGTCCCGCAACCTCGTCTTGGCGGGCAATTTCAATATGACCAATGTAGACGAGCTCTTCAACGAACTCGTTCGTTTGGGACAGCATCCAAAAGAAAAGGCAGATACGGTAACCATCTTAGAGAAAATCGGTCATTTCTTAGATGAAGAAAATGAACATCTGTATAAGAAATTCAAAAAGCAAGGCCATCCGAAAAGCGAAATAAGCGCTCTTATTGCAAACGACATCAACGTTTCCAGAATCTTGAAGCGCTCTGCCAAGCGTTGGGATGGCGGATATGCCATGGCAGGTATGTTTGGACATGGCGATTCTTTCGTTTTAAGAGACCCATCAGGCATTCGGCCTGCCTTCTATTATCAAGATGAAGAGGTGGTGGTAGTGGCTTCAGAGCGCCCCGTTATCCAAACTGCATTTAATGTATCAATAGATGATGTGAAGGAAATACCTCCAGGTAATGCACTTATCATCAAGAAAAATGGAAACATTAAATTCAAGGAAATCAGGGCTCCGTATGAGAAGACATCCTGTTCTTTTGAGCGTATCTATTTCTCAAGAGGGAGCGATGCCGATATTTATCAAGAAAGATTGGCATTGGGGAAGAATTTAGTGCCCCAGGTCTTAAAAGCAATCGATAGCGATATTGAGAATACCGTGTTTTCATTTGTTCCAAACACCGCAGAAGTGGCCTTTTACGGATTGGTAAAAGGAATAGAGAATTATCTAGACGACTGGAGAAAAGATTGGATTTTAAAGCATCAATCCGATTTAACGGAAGAAAGTCTAGGAAAAATAATGAAGCTTAGACCAAGAGCGGAAAAAATTGCTTGGAAAGACATTAAACTTCGCACCTTTATTACCGAAGATAGCAGCAGAAACGATCTGGTATCACATGTATATGATATTACCTACGGCACGGTAAAGCCAACAGATAATCTAGTAGTATTAGACGATAGTATTGTTAGAGGAACCACCCTGAAACAAAGCATTTTGAACATCTTAGGACGGTTGAATCCAAAGAAAATCATTATTGTTTCATCTGCACCGCAAATTCGCTATACAGATTGTTACGGAATAGATATGGCGCGCATAGGTAGCCTGGTTGCATTTGAAGCAGCGGAGCATTTACATAGGGAAAGAAATACCTATGACTCTGTTTTTCAGTCGGTTTATAGAGATGCCAAGGCGGTTGTAGAGGATGATTCAGTAGAGAGAGTCAATCATGTTAAGCGCATATTCGATCCATTTACGGCAGATGAGATTTCAAAGAAAATCACCCAATTGCTCACTCCAAAGGGAATGGACATTGAGGTTGAAATTCTCTTTCAAAAAATTGACGGACTACACAATGCCTGTCCGAATCATTCTGGAGATTGGTACTTCACCGGTAACTATCCAACCCAAGGAGGTATTCGGGTAGTAAATAAAGCCTTTGTCTATTATATGGAAGGCAATGTAAATAGAGCATATTAGACTCAACAAACAGTCAGAAATTAGATTAGAAGTCTATGAAAATTTATACACGCACTGGCGACAAGGGCACCACTTCTCTTTTGGGAGGAACCCGAGTGGCAAAACACGATTTAAAGATAGAATCGTACGGTACCGTAGATGAGCTCAATGCTTGGATTGGACTCTTGCGCGATTCAGCTTCGGCTCAATTAGGCGATGTTTTGCTTCATTCAATACAGAATAATCTGTTTGTTATTGGCTCTCACTTGGCCCTAGAGGAGGGTTCAGACATCAAATTGCCTGAATTGCCCGCTGAGTGTATTACGGAGCTAGAAAACGCCATGGATGCTATGGACGCCAAGCTTGAGCCACTTAAGAATTTTGTTCTTCCTGGCGGAAATCCAATTGTTTCGTATGCACACTTAGCCAGAACAGTTTGTAGAAGGGCAGAAAGAAGATTGGCGGCTTTAATGGAGGAAGAAAAGGTGGATGTAAACTTGCTTATTTACTTGAATAGATTGTCTGATTTCTTATTTATGGCGTCTAGACACCTAACAAAAGAGCTTTCTGCGGAAGAGAGAGTTTGGAAGCCTTGATTTTCAATTTATTAACATATTTGTTTAGCTCAATTAAAAATCTATTTTTGCAAAATCTAAAACACTTGCACTATGTACTGGACATTAGAACTGGCCTCCTATCTCAGTGATGCGCCTTGGCCTGCAACCAAGGATGAGTTAATTGACTATGCCATTCGCACGGGTGCACCTTTGGAAGTGGTTGAAAATTTACAAGCCATAGAAGACGACGAAGGCGATCCGTACGAATCAATAGATGAGATCTGGCCAGACTATCCGAGTGAAGAGGATTTTCTCTGGAACGAAGATGAATACTAAAAATGAAAAGCCCTGCACTTGCAGGGCTTTTCATTTTTAGGACTAAGTCAATCTAGACTGAAATCTTCATCTCTTTTCTGTATTTGACCCTTGGCTCTAAGTTAATTTTTCTTGGAAATAACTGTTCCTAAAGAGCTAATAATGTCATTAGTACGAATAAAAATCCGCAATGGTAGATGGCTAAAATTGCCTACCGTCGGAAACCACTCGCCTATTTATCTAAGTTAATTCTTTCATTAATTTTCTGTTAAATAATATGCTCAGAAACCTAAGTGTATCATTTACAATAACTTGAATAAATTTTAAAAAAAAGTAACTAAACACCTGATTTTATTATATTTAACCCAAACATCTAACCAATAACAGTATGTCAAAAAATACAGAATTCTGGAGTAGAAGCAATACCAGATGGTATAGCCTTCTTTTCAGCCTCACTAGCTTTCTTTTTGTTTCAATCCATCTGAGTGCTCAAAATGCAGTCGTGGGCGCAGGCTTTTCTTCTGGCTGGACCGGTGGTTGCGGAAGTGGAACGGCTGATTTTACATATCTAGCACCAAGCTTCGGAGGCACTTATGTTTCTGGAGCTACAACGGGACTTACACCGGGTGGTACTGGAAATCAATTTTTCCGCTTTGGAATTGATTGGAGCGGCACCATTGCTCAAAGAACAATTACCATAGGCTTAGATGTTCAGTTGAGTGCTGAAACAGAGTATACTTTAAATTCTACCTGCACAACAAGTGGAGCGATGTTCGTTGATGTGCCTAGTGTAAGCAATCGCTATGTATTCAAAACACTAGATGCTGGAACAAATCCAACAGGTAGGTTTATTATGTTTGAGGTAGCAGGAGCTGTTAGAACTATTAGTTCGGTAACGCATCCCTCAGGAACGGTTTATAGAGGGGAAACCTCAACCATTACAGCCACCATGTCGGGGGCTTTAAATGCCGGACAAGGTGTTTATTTGCGCTACTCAAATGATAATTTTTCTAGTTCTACCATTGTAGAAATGACCTTTTCTTCAGGCAGTGATTATGTGGCCACAATTCCTGCCAGCGCAAATTCAGCTGGATCTACAGTGTATTATTACCTCTTTACTTCGGGAGATGGTATGACCATTACTCCTGCCAATGCAGATCTCTACACAATAAATGCAGATAATAATGGGGGCTCAAATTATCAATATACTGTAAGTTCATCTTTTGCTAGTGCAGCTGCAGGTGATTGGAGTAATACCGCTTCTTGGCCAAATGCCACTTTGCCAAGTTCAGGTTCTTCGGTTGTTGTACGGCACGACTTAATTTTAGATCAAGATGCTACAGTTTCTTCCCTAACCATTAGCGCAGGCACATTCACTGCTTCAGATGGCTCTGCTCGCACACTAACGATTTTACGCAGTGCTGCAGGCAGCGCCACTACCATCACCAACAGTGGAGGAACTTGGGCCAATGGCGCAGGAGGAAGTACAGTGGTTTTCAGTGGGAATCCAAATGCTGGAGATGCGATACATTCAACTTCGGGAGTGCTCGCATTTCAGAACGCAACGATAAATAAAACAGGAGGTACTAGCAATGTTGGCGTAGATTTTCAAACCAGTTCTTCTGTTTCCGGAACGCTTGAGATTGGCACGGGTGGATACGTATCTACTGCTCCTCCTGCAAGCTTTTATGGAGGCTCGGCTATCATTGATTTTAATCAAGGAATTAGCGCAGTGTACGACGTAAATACCAATGATTTTTCATGGTCCACAACTGTTGTTCCTCAAAATATTACAGTAAGTTCAGGTACAGTTAACCTCAATGTAAATAGAACGGCAACGGGAGATTTAGTAGTGGCTAATTCTGCTGCCCTCGTTTTGGCTGCAGGTATTGAACTTGAAATCAATTCTGATTTTGATCTTTCAGGCTCCATCACATTAAACGCCGATGCCACAGGCTATGCTCAGCTAAAAGTGGGCGGCGCAGTTTCAGGATCTGGAACGGTAACGGCAGAGCAATATGTTTCTTCAGCGGGTTGGCACAATGTGAGTCTGCCAGTACAAGGAGTAGCATTGAGTCAGTTGGGTACAGTGGGCACAGATGTGCATGCGAACACCCAGAATATGTATTGGTACGATGCGGCGAGTGAGACTTGGATGAATGTAGCAAATGGAGCAGTAACGAATACTGCGGGAAGAGGATACTC
>CALCFH010000331.1 GCA_937900215.1 uncultured Cryomorphaceae bacterium | reverse complement strand
GAGTCTTTTCTGTAATCTTGAGAATACTCTGGATCATTAATGGGCTCATTGAACGAAAACAATAGATAAAGTAATGAGCTATAAATGAAAACAAAAATAATGTGTATCAATGCTTCTGGTTTTTCTAAATGTGGTAAATATAGGATTAGGATTTCAGTTTTAAAGGATGAAATTCTGTTTAAATGATTGGTCTCATGGGGAAACTAAATCCAGCATCCCAACACAATTGTCCTAAAAAATAAACGGATGCCCCTGCATTAATAATACACTTGTATGAATATCCTCGGCAATCAAAAGAGCTGCTGTAAAAAAGATGTGAATGAGAGCAGATTAATTCCAGAATTATAGCCACTTTTGAACTTTCAAATTCAAATCAAATGAACATACCCTCAGATTTAAAATACAGCAAGGAACACGAGTGGGTTCGCGTTGAAGGCGAGCACGCTGTAATCGGAATTTCAGATTTTGCACAAGGTGAATTGGGCGATATTGTATTCGTAGAAGTAGAAACCGAAGGCGATTCGTTGGATACCGACGCCGTTTTTGGCTCAATTGAAGCGGTTAAAACCGTTTCAGACTTATTTATGCCCCTAAGCGGTGAAATAGTAGAATTCAATACCGAAATTGAAGCCAATCCAGAATGGGTTAATTCAGACCCCTACGGAAAAGGTTGGATAATAAAAGTAAAGATGTCGGATGCTTCACAGCTCGACGCCTTAATGGATGCTTCGGCCTACGGAGATTTGGTAGGAGCCTAATACGTATTAATGAAGCAATCATTTCTATACTGGATTCCTGCGCTTATATGGACTGGTATTCTAATGTACTTTACCCTTTTACCCGGCAAAAGTGTTCCGTCTTACTTGGTTCAATTTAGCGATATCTTTCTTCATTGGGCGATGTATCTGATTACCTTCACTGCGTATTATGTGGCTGTGAAAGGAAGCGGCTTTCCTTTTTCAATTTCTAGAAAAACCATCGTTTTCATTGCACTATTCTGCGTTGCTTTGGGTGGAATGCTGGAGATAATTCAGGAAACTTTAATCCCAAATCGCGACGGATCATGGCATGATGAGTTGGCCAATACCGCAGGAATAGCAACCGCTTTAGCCTTAATAAGCATCCATTCTAAATGGAGGACAAAAAGAGCTATTGCACACTGAGTTTTTAATTACTTTAGCACAAAGCTTTAAAACATGGATTTAAAGAAAAGCCCCAAGGCAAACTTAGAAAAGACCAGAGGTACTTACTTGTTGGCTGGGCTCGTTGTTTCATTGGCCTTCTCAATCGCAATGATTGAATTCAGGGTCTACGATAAAGGTCCTGCAGACCTCGGAACACTCATGCTAGATATTGAGGATGAGATCATTCCAATTACTGAAAGAGAACAAAAACCACCTCCACCTCCACCACCTCCTCCTCAAGAAATCATAGAAGTGGTTGCAGACGATGTGGAATTGGAAGAAGAATTGGAGATAGAAAGTACCGAAACCGACCAAAATGAGGTGGTTGAGGTAGTAGAAGTTGAAGCCGAAGAATCCGATGAGGTTTTGAACTTTGCGGTGGTTGAAAACAAACCGGTTTTCCCAGGTTGTGAAAACGAACCCACTGAGGAAGCAAAGTTTCAATGCTTCAATTTAAATTTGATGAAGTTCATCAGCAAGAATGTTGATTACCCAGAAATGGCTCGTCAAATGGGTATTCAAGGTCGTGTATTCGTAAGCTTTGTAGTTGAAAAAGACGGATCCATTTCAAACGTGGCTGTCGCGCGTTCTTTAGATCAAATGCTTGACAAATCTGCGGTAGACGTGGTTAAGAAAGTGCCGAAAATGAAGCCCGCGAAACAAAGCGGAAGGCCGGTTCGCATGAGCTATACCGTGCCCATCAACTTTAAGCTTCAATAAAAGAAGAATCATAGTATAAAAGGTCATCCCAACGGATGGCCTTTTTTTTTCAAGTACTGTGTTCGATTCTTTTCCGTTGAACTGAACTTTTTACTTCCTCCACTCATTTAATCCTTATCTACAAAAACCAAGAACTTGTATCAAGTAGCAATCATTGGAGGCGGATTGGCCGGATTATGCAGTGCGCTGCATCTTTCTTTGGCGGGAATAAAAGTCTTGCTCATAGAGAAGAACAACTATCCTAAACACAAGGTGTGCGGAGAGTACGTTTCCAATGAAGTTCTGCCCTATTTACAAAGTCTAGGCTTTGACCCTTTGCACTTTGGTGCCAAACAAATAGATCAACTAAAGCTCACCACCGTAAAAGGGAAGAGTCTTGAAGTGCGTCTTCCGCTAGGTGGATTTGGACTTAGCAGATATACTTTCGACTGGGAACTAGCTAAAAAATGCTTAGCAGCTGGAACCGAAATTTTGAAAGAAACGGTCACCGAAGTGGATTTCGAAGATCCATCCTTCCAAATCAAAACCCAAGAGGGTACAGTCATCCGCGCAGCCTTTGTTATTGGAGCCTACGGCAAGAGATCGAAGCTTGACTTGAATATGAAAAGACCTTTCATTCTAAGCTCTTCGTCTTATTTGGCCGTAAAGGCACACTATAAAGTGGAATTTCCAGAAAATCTAGTGGCATTGCACAATTTTGAAGGTGGATATTGCGGCCTTTCTCAAGTGGAAACAACGGATGTGAATGTTTGCTACATCACCTCCTACCAATCTTTTAAGAAATACAAGAATATCAGCGACTTCCAAGAAAAAGTAGTAGAACAGAATGAACATTTAAAGAGTATCTTTCAATCTTCTAAAATGGTCTTTGACAAACCATTGAGCATAAGTCAGATCTCTTTTGACAATAAGAATCCTATTGAAAACCACATTATTATGTCTGGAGACAGTGCGGGTATGATTCATCCACTCGCCGGAAACGGAATGAGTATGGCCATTCGCAGTGCTCAGATGGCCTCTGTGCTATTGCTTGGCTTCTTTAGTGGTGAAATTTCTACACGAAGAGAACTCGAAGAACAGTATGCTAGCCGTTGGAAAAGAGAATTCTCTACTCGTTTAATGGCAGGAAGGATTATTTCTAAGAGTTTTCAATGGGGTTTATTTTCAGAACTCCTACTGCTATTCTTTAAGAAAAATCCATCCATCTTAAAACGAATTATTCGCAAAACACACGGAAAGCCCATGGAAATACAATGAGTTTCGGAGATATAAAAGAGAGAAGTACGGCCATAGAAATTATGGACGATCTAGAGATGAAAGGCGATGTATTGCTTGATTCTCTCAATAAAATTGCGGGTGTGAATCAATGGCTTGGAGGAAATGAAGTGAGCCTAAACGGACTTGAGCAGCTGCTGCAAAACCATTCAAAAGAAAAGACCTACACTCTTGCCGATCTCGGTTGTGGCAATGGCGATTTATTGCGCGAAATAGCACTCTTTGGAAGAAAAAAGGGCTATCAGTTTGCATTGATTGGCATTGATGCAAATCAGGCTACTGTAGATCACGCCATCCATTTATCTGCCGATTTTCCGGAAATAGAATACATAAAAGAAGACATTCTTTCTCGAGAATTTCAAGAGCGAAAATTCGACATCGTTTCGTGCACTCTATTCCTCCATCATTTTAGCAAGCAAGAGATTGAAGCTTTTTTAAAAAGCCAAATCGGCAAGACTTCGGTTGGAATAATTATAAACGACTTACATAGAAACTGGATAGCCTATGGTCTTTTTTGGTTTGTATGTCTGTTTATAAAGAATGAAATGGTTAAAATCGATGGATTAATTTCCATTCAAAAGGGCTTTACTCAAAAAGAGTTGGCTGCATTAAGTACGAAGCTGAAATGCAAGAGCGAACTTCGTTGGAAATGGGCCTTCCGTTATCAATGGATTATAAAAACACTATGAGCGTGCGCATTGCATCCGTTGCTACTCAACTTCCACCTTACAGTCGCACAACTGAGGAGATTATTCCTTTTCTTAAACTCTGGCTTTCAGGACAAGAAGAGCGCTTTCAGCGAAAGGTGATAAAACTGTTCGAAAATGCAGGAGTGCAAAGACGCTATTCCATTATGGATGCCGAAGAAGTTTTTCGAAATACCTCTTTTGAAGAAAAAAACGATATCTACAAGCGAGAAACCATTGCACTGGCCGAATCTGCTCTTACGAAAGCCATGCATAAAGCAAAATTAAAGGCAGAAGAGCTCGATTATATCATTAGTGTGAGTTGCACCGGAATTATGATTCCGTCTATTGATGCTTTTTTAATCAACCGACTGGGCTTAAGGCAAGACATTGTGCGCTTGCCAGTCACCGAAATGGGCTGCGTGGCAGGTGTGTCGGGAATGATTTACGCTAAGAATTTCCTGCAAGCCAATCCGAACAAACGCGCTGCTGTAATTGCCATAGAGTCGCCCACCTCTACTTTTCAGTTGGATGACTTCTCCATGGTAAACATTGTCAGTGCCGCCATTTTTGGAGATGGATGTGCCTGTGCTATTCTTTCCTCTCACCCCGATGACCTAGGCCCCGAGATCGTCGACGAAGCCATGTATCACTTTTTCAATACCGAAAGATTGATGGGCTTTGATTTGAAGAATTCTGGACTTCAAATGGTATTGGACAAAGAAGTTCCGGAGAAAATAGCCGAGCACTTTCCAGAAATCATCCATCCATTTCTAAAGAAAAACAAGCTGAGCATAGAAGATGTAGATCACCTCATATTCCATCCAGGCGGAAAAAAGATTGTAGAAACCATTGAAGCGCTGTTTGGCTCGTTGGGAAAGAATATAGATGAGACTAAGGCGGTGTTATCGGAATATGGCAATATGTCGAGTGCCACGGTTTTATACGTGCTCGAGCGGTTTATGAAGAAAGAAATCAAAGCAGGTGAATTGGGTTTAATGTTGAGCTTCGGACCGGGTTTTTCTGCCCAAAGATTGTTGTTGAAATGGTAAGAGAGTTTGAGAATAAAAAAGAATGGGCACTCATTTTAGGTGGCTCCAGCGGATTGGGATTGGCGAGTGCAGAAAAGTTGGCGAAACATGGAATGAACCTCATCATTGTTTACCGCGCCAGTCGTGCTCAACTGAGCGAGATAATCGAAAAGTTTGAATCCATTAAACAAACCCATTCTGTGGAGTTGATGCACTTCAATAGCGATATTGCCAAGGTAGAATCGAGGGAGGCGGTTTTGGCGGAAGTTCAATCCAACTTCCAACTCGGAGATTCTATAAAAGTGCTGCTGCACAGTGTGGCAAAAGGAAACCTTAAGCCCATGCAAGATGCAAAAGGAGAGGAGTTAAAGAATGATGACTTCCACCTAACCCTTGAAAATATGGCCATTAGTTTATACGATTGGACCAAGTCCGTTTTTAGAGCACAGCTATTTTCTGAGGATGCACGCATTTTGAGTTTCACCAGTGAGGGAAACAAAAAGGCCATGAAATCATACGCCGCCGTCTCCGCTGCCAAAGCGAGTTTAGAGGCCATAACACGAAATATTGCCTATGAATTTGCCGAATTTGGCATGCGCGCCAACTGCATTGAGGCCGGAGTAACGGACACCCCTTCTTTGAGAATGATTCCCAATAGTGATCAAATCATTCACATAGCGAAGAAGAGAAATCCATTTAAACGCCTCACAAAAGCCGAAGATGTGGCCAATGTGGTCTATCTTTTATCGAAAGATGAAGCTGCTTGGATAAATGGAACGGTAATACAAGCCAATGGC
>CALCFH010000330.1 GCA_937900215.1 uncultured Cryomorphaceae bacterium | reverse complement strand
ACAGATATTATAAGACCTTTGATTCATGGACACAGTTTATCACCCTGTTGTTTGGTATTTATAGTCGTTGTGATTCGATGGGTGAAGTCTGTGATGGGATGGGCGCTTTGGCGGGTAAGCTCAACCACCTAGGCCTCCAAGCAGCACCTGCTAAAAGCACAGCTGGTGATGGCCTCAGAGGACGCGATAATGAGTTCTTCAAAGAAGTTTATTTTATGCTGCTGAAGCATTTCAACCCAACTTTGTCGGTCAGCCGGATTGATAACGTATCGTTTTCACGGCTTTTCATCTTTGACTCAAGCACAATTAGGCTGTTTTCTGAAGTGATGAAAGGAGTTGGGCGCAACCCAAAGCATGAGGGCAAAAAGAAAGGTGGCTTAAAAGTTCATATGATGATAGATGTGCATACAGACACGCCAACTTTTGTCAAGATCAGTGAGGCCAAACAACACGACAAAAACTTTTTGAAATACCTTAACCCAGCAGCCCATAGCATGATTGTTTTCGATAGAGCCTACAATCACTATTTACAATTTGCACAATGGACCAAACAGCGTGTCAACTTCGTGTGTCGTTTAAAATCCAATGCCGTTTACCAAGTGGTAGAAACACGCTTCGAACAAGACCTACAGACCGACAAAGCTGGTGTTTTGAAAGAGGAGCACATCCATTTAGAGTACAAGGAGGAAAAAGAAAAAAAGACACTTTGCCTTAGAAAGGTAACCTATAAGGATGAGAAAAACCGGGTCTATCAGTTCATTACCAACAACTTTGAAATTACCAATGAGGAGGTCGCCCTGTTGTATAAACTGCGCTGGAACATCGAGTTACTCTTCAAAAAGTTGAAGCAGAACTTTCAACTCCACTACTTTTATTCAGAAACTGAAAACGGCATCAAAACACAAATTTGGTGCACCTTGATAGCACAGTTGCTATTGCAGATCCTAGGACTAAAATCAAAAAGCAAAAAGGCATTTTCGACCATCGCTGCCCTCATCAGGATACATTTAATCAGCAATCTAGAAATGTTTTGGGTGATAGCCAACTGCCGCAGAACGTATGCAAAGCAGAAAAAAAGGAACAAATCACCATGCATACAAACAACATTGTTTTGAAAATTCTAGGGGAGGTGGGTTTTTAGAAATGCACTATAAAAAGATTTAAATCTCTGTTTAACAAATAATTGAATGGGTGAAATTTGTTGTTTTCTTGTTTAGTCGGTTGGTAGTGATACTTTTTGGTATATCGGAAAATTATGTATACATTCGTCGCAACCTAATTAAAACCACCCGAGATGATCTTTGCCAATAAGGGGCGGTCCGCTTTTTTTGGACAATGGTCCGATAGTATCAAACAGGTCGCCTACTCTCTATTTTTTGCCTTACTAGCCTTACCTTCTGCACAAGCTCAAGAACAGACCGATCTATCAAAGATTGATTCGCAAATCAATAATCTTAGCAAGCAGATTGGTTTACACAAAAGCATTCTCAACGGACTCTCCGAGGATGTAAATGGCTTGCGTAGGATCCAAAAGGAAATGGTGTCTGATGAGGCACAACAGCAAGAAGGCATTGATAAACTCGCCACTGCCCTGACTGATTTGCGCGGACAGCTAGAAAGTACCTCTCAGTCGATCAGCGGAATTGATCAGCAACTTGGTGAGTTAATACAAGAGCAGGATGAGCTGAGAAAGTCTGTTGAAAGCAGTGCCAGTAAGGTTCAAACGGCAATTGTTATTTCTGTTGTAGTAGGAATTTTAAGCGTATTAATAGCGTTTCTAGTGGCGCGTGCTGCCATTCGTAACAACAAGCTGAACTGGTACTCACTGGTACGTGATACCTTGATTCTCCGTCCTAAACCACAACACTTTCAACCTTGATTGCTATGAGTGCATCGGCTAAAAAAAGACTCGATCCCATTACTCTTCTCTACGGAATAGGTGCGTCTATTGTATTGGTAGGGGCTATGTTCAAATTCGTTGGATGGGCATTTGCCAACGAACTTTTTATCATTGGCCTTTCGGTAGAAGCGGTCATTTTCTTCATTTCAGCTTTTGAAATGAAGAAGGACGAAAAAGAATATAATTGGGAACAAGTGTTTCCTCAACTGGAAGATGGGTCTCAATTGGGTAGTGACCAGCAAGCTTCTGTAACCATTCTAGAAGATGCAATCCGGTCTTTTTCCAAAAGATTGGAGGCTATGGAATCTGATCTGGATCAATTTAGAAATAGCGTTGGGTCTAGCGGATCAAGTTTTGACCAGTTGAGTGGATTGGTGAAGAAACAAAGCGATCTGATGGAAGAACTCAATGAAAAATTGAATACGCTGAATGATCGATTCGGAAAACTGAAATAGGTTTTTGATTTATAATGCGCTACCTCACTAAATTTCAATATCTCAGTTACCGCAAGGTTTCCCTGCTGTATATAGTTTTTATTACGTTCTACTTTCTTACGGGTTCGGTAGATGCGCTTCGCCATTTTCGGCAGTTAAATGAGATAGTTTATGACCGATTAGAGAAAGAAACTAATCTCAAGGATTGGATAGATAGCGTTCAAGCTAATCTCGCTTTGGAACGAGCTGATGTACTGATTAGTAGCCGAGATCCTATTTATGAATTGAATAGATATGAGTCGGATTTAACTATGGCATTAAACGGTACATGGAAGTCCCAAGAATCTGCTCAAACTTCCTCTATTCAACAAGCCGCAATGAACGTATATGGTAAAGCACAACTCCCAAATGAAACGCCCAATGTGGTAGTGTCTACCCTAATAGGTATGGAAAGCCTTCGGAAACTTCGAAAAATTCCAGAAGAAGGTATTGCCAGTGATGAGGAATCTTTGGAAGCTATATTCGGGCAGTTGAGAATTCAAGTTAAATCGGTTTTTGTACAAGGCGAGTTTATAGAAGTGAAATGGCCAAACAAGGCGCCGCATGAGTTGTGGATTACTTTCGACAATGAGAAAGTAGATACAATAGCGCCGGGAGGCTCTTATAAGCGTAAACTCACAAAAGCGGGGAAATTTGAGATCGGTTTCCAAGATGCGCTAGATTCCTACCAAAAGACCATTGAAGTATTGAGTCAAGGAACATATCGTTTTGCATTCGGACAGCGATATTATCATATCAATTCTGGAGTAGAATATTTGATCTCTTTGCACAACCAAGGGTATTCAAGTGGAAGAACAATCGTGAAGTCATCCTCTGAGAGTGCAAGGGTAAAATGGATCGACAATGAATCCATTGTTTTTCAGTCTTCTCCTGTTTTTTCGGGGGTGATCAATCTTTACTTAATAGAAGGTGATGAAGTGCGCGATAGCTTGCGATTGAGGGTGACACCCAAAGGTGATTATCAACTTCAATTGCTAAAGGTTGATGGCACTCCTACTGCCAAAATACAGGAAGCCACTAGGTTGAGAATTCTTGTGGGTGCCGATGAACTGCCGGTATTATCTGGTGCTTTGGTACTGTATTTCGCTAATAATCAAACACGAAAGGTTGAAGTGGAAAGAGGTCGTTTTACAGATTTTAAAATAGATCTACCCAACGCTAGTTTAGAGGGCATGGTCCTCAACGATGCGTTAATAGTAGATCAACAACGGAATCGTTTAGCACTTGATCGTCCAATTATTTACTGGCTGAATTAATGGAGTCAAAGGGAAATAAAAAGTATGCGCTGTCTAACTCGATGTTTCTGAGATTCAGACTCATGAGTTTGTTGTACTTGTTGTTTCTTGTACTCGCCATCACACAGGTGTCTAATGCTTGGATGTCACTCAATTTATGGTTAAGCGATGAATTGCGGGAAGAGCAAAGCCAGATTCAAACAGGAAGCGCGGCGCTTCAAAAAAGATTAGATGCTCCTGAATTCCTGGCTATTAGAGAAGGGATTATAGAATTACGAGAAGCAGATGTAAGATCAGAAGGGTTGGTGCGACGTTTTTTGATGGAAGGGGATTTGGGAAAATCCATGCAGAAAGAGTTGCTTGAAATATTCTATTTGTTACCCCAGAATGCACAGAATAGCTTGAGAGGTCACGCGCTTTCCAGTGACTTTGAGAATGGATTTGAGAATTTAGACCAAAGTGAATGGCGGAAGTGGAAGTTTAAAAACCTTACCCCTGGTTTAGTTGAAATCTTATTTGAGCAAATGGTGCTCAGTTTAATAGATGCTGCTGATTTGGCACTTGTTGAAGGCTCTTCCACAAATGAACGGATTCTTCGTTGGCCTATTTGCCGCTATGTTGGGGATTCGCTGCCTCTGAATTGGAAGGGAGGCCTAATTACATGGACTCAGCAATCAAAAAATAGGGGTGAGTTGGACGGAAATAATACCAAATGGTTGATTTTGGAAGACCAGCACAAAGGAACATGGGAGTATAGAATCTTAAATGACTTAGAAGAAATAGTAGGTTCTGGAAATATTGAAGTGAAGAACAGGCCACGATATAAGGAACAAAAGCTTGAGTACACCAAAGCATTTTGGTTGCCAGGAGATACCTTGCGTATTTATAATTCAAACTGGAAATCTGTAAGTATTGATAATTCCAAGGGGCGGGTAATTAGAAGTGAGGAGGGCTTGTTCTGGATTCGGGTGGATGTTCCTGGAATTACGCTTATTGAGGTGACGGATATTCTTGGAGAGAAGACCACAGAAGAGCTTAGGGTGAATAACTTCCCAGTTCCGGAATTGCGTAAAACGGTGGCCTGGAACCAAAGGTTGGCACAGAGCAATTGTTTGGAACTGCAGTTGTCAGAAGAGTATGCAGGTTATTCTATTCAATCTGTTGAGGGTTTTTTCATAGGTTTTGAAGGGCGAAGGGCACTGAAGAGTGAACAAAATTGTATTGATTTATCAGAGAACAATTCAAAGCCTGACTTTATTCAATGTACCCGAATAGTTTTAAACTACAGAGGTTATGAAGTTGAGGTGAAGAACCACACAATCAAGGTGATATGAAACAGAGTTTACTTCTTTTTTGGCTGCTAACCGCTACCATTTCTTGGGCGCAAGGAGTAATCAGGGTTGATGGCAACACCTTGTACTCTGAAATTGAAGAAAGGGTCAAACCCGGAACCACTATTTTATTGGGTCAGAATGCTGCCTTGATCCTACGTGGAGACATCAATATCTCTGGAACTGATTCCAAGCGCATTGTTATAAAAAGCGATGATCCAGCAAAACCGGGGAGGGGATTAATAGTAGAGGCAAGTAGCGCAGAAGGCGCGTCCTTTAAATTGGAGCATGTCATCTTTAAGCATCTGCAGGAAGCCATTTTTTTCGAATCATATAACCTCTACGCTAATATTTCTTTAAGTCATTCTCAATTCATTTATTGTGGCTACAATGGAGCCACTCTCAGTATGTATAATATGCTACCGGGAGGTAATACGAGTGCTACAAAAATCAGCTTAGATCATTTGCGTTTTTTAGGAAATTCAGGTCCTGTAAGGATATTCTCTCTAGATGACGAAGTGAGTATGATGAGCATAACAAATTCATTGTTTGCTTACAATTTGCGTTACGAAAGTGAAGGGGAATTGTTGCAAATTGAATCCTTCTCGAGAGAACAAGAAAAAAATATCAACTTGTCGAATAATGTATTTTTTCGCAATAAAGAAGTGGGCTCCGATTTACCTTGGAGCATAGAGCTGAAGGGTATCCGTGATACGTTGTCAGAAGCGAGCTTGTATATGAGCGAAGCAGAACTGAAATATGTTTATGACGGTAGAAGAGATTACAATCGCAGTTATCTTCCCATTAAACGGATACCGAGTTTACCTTCTTTCGCCATTGGATTTGATCAGATTCCCAGTTTTGAATGGAAGGGAGATACGCTTGTATCAGCTTCCGCGAGCAATTTGGAGTTGGTAAGAGACCAACAAGGTCAGATGGTACAATGGACAAAAAAAGGAAGTGAAAAGGTTTTATTGTCAGGTATTATCCCGGGTGCGAAATATGCGCTTGGCTTATTGGATGGAAGGACTGTAGTTGTGCAGGCTGAAGTTGAGGAAACGATTTTAGATGAAACGCTGGATGGAAATGAAGGAGTTGATCCACTGACGGATGAGGCCAAGGCAGTGGCTGATAGTTTGGCAAGGCTTCTTAGTGATGACCAAATACAAGTGATTGTAGATCCTATATGGAGTTACCCCAGACAAGAGCTTGGTTTCATGACCGGAGTGAGTTATTACATCGGGGATGCCAATAAAGGCGGTATTTTTCCGTCTGCGCTAGATTTCAGTTTTACAACCTTTTACAACTTCTTACTCAATGAAAGATGGTCATTTGGTGGGAGATATCAGTTTACTAGAATCGCAACTGGTGCAGGAAGCCTTCTTTCTTTCTCATCTCCAAAGAATGATCACGTATTCCGAAATGATCTTCATTCAATAAGGGTTGAATCATTTTATTCTCTTTGGCCAAGAAAGCAAGGAAAGTCCATTTATGGATATCTCACAGGCGAGATAGGCCTTGGTTTAGGTACTGTTTTTTATGATCCTAAGTACAGAGTTTATGACCCAGTAGAGAAGCGTAGAAGATGGTATCGATTTAGACCATATGGAACAGAGGGTCAGAATTTCTTACCTGGAGAAGATCAATATGGGTACGTCGCACTTGAAGTGATTGGCATGGCCAGGTTAAGATGGTCCATGGGAAAGATGAGCCTTTTTGTTGAAGGAGCGTTGAATGTTACTAGTACTGATTATTTAGATGACATGAGTGATGGATATTACTATGGCGGAAGTATTAATGATTATCGAGACAATCCTCCTGCTTCAACAAGTCTAAGCGATATGGGAGGAGAAGGCCTTCGTGCCATTGCCCAAGCAGCAGAAAATGGGCGCCCCAACGCCAAAATCACCCGTGGCTATAATGCCCTCCCAGATTCCTATGTAACCTTTCAAGTAGGCTTCTCCTACGCTTTTGACTGGCTTCAGTAGAAGTATACGGTATTCGTATACTTTCAATGCATTGAACTTCAAAAGCTTGGGCTAAAATAGCCCCATGATAGTTAGACTGCATTGCTGCGCGGTAAGTGGCATAGAAGCCCAAGGGGTACAAACAGAAGTTCACGTAATCAAAGGCACAAAGTTCTATTTGGTAGGATTGCCAGATTCTGCCATGAAGGAAGCGAGCTTCCGCGTTTTTTCTGCCATGATCAACTCCGGATTTCGCTACCCGGGAAAACGGATCACCATCAATATGTCTTCTGCAGACATCCCCAAAGAGGGCTCCGCCTATGATCTGCCAATGGCCCTCGGCATTATGGCCTGCACCGGACAGTGTTCCTCAGATTATTTTCAAGATTTCCTCATCATGGGTGAGCTCTCGTTAGATGGCCAGTTGCAGCCTGTGAATGGCGCGTTGTCTATGGCGCTCTATGCAAAACGTAGCGGCTTGCGAGGAATGATATTACCGAAATCCAATGCTGAAGAGGCAGCATTGGTAGAAGGACTGGAAATATATGGTCTCTCCACTTTAACAGAAGTGGTTGATTTTCTCGATGGTAAATCCCATCATGAACCAGAGCCATTTAGCTGGAAAAACCGAGAGATTCAGCTTGCCGACAATTCTGATTTTTTAGATGTAAAAGGACAGGAAAGTGTAAAACGCGCCTTAGAGGTGGCTGCCGCTGGCGGACACAACATCCTCATGATTGGTCCGCCGGGTTCTGGTAAAACCATGCTGGCGAGAAGAATGCCCAGCATTCTTCCACCCCTCCAGTTTGAAGAGGCTATAGAAACTACCAGAATTCACTCTGTGGCCTTTAGAAGCAATCGGGTTCACGGACTTGTAAGATCAAGGCCATTCCGCAGTCCACATCACAGCATCTCAGATGTTGTATAGGTTAAAAGTGAGGTGATATTTGTATGGCTCTGTATATACCAAATCTAACAAGCAGATAAAAAATCCACCTCAGCTGAAAGAGGGCGTTTCAGTCTTTATATATAGATGAACTGACAAAGTTCAAAAAACAAAGACTTAAATATGAATTCTAAGAAAAGACGCTACATACAGACGAAGTTCATCCAGTTCATCGCTGAAAAAAACAGACTTCAAGATGAAGATGAGATTATTCAAGATGAAATTCAGGACGAAGAAGTTGAAAATCTTGAAGATGAGGTTCAAGATGAAGAAGAAGACTTGCTGACTGAAATAATGAGAGACCTTGAAAAACTTAAAAGAAGAAAATGATACAGATTGTAGATGACCACAATAATGCTCTGTATTCATTGAATGAAATCGCTGAAATACTGGGCGTTTCAAAATCAACAGCAAGAAGATATATGCTTCGAGAAAACTTTTCTCAGGATCTCGACTATAATGGTCAATTTCTGTTCTCTGAGAAAAGTGTTTTCCTGATGATGGAAAACCTCATCGAGAAAAAGATGAAAAGACAAAATGGCTGATTACGAGAAGATAAGGGAAATTAAAAACAAGATTGACGGCTATAAAGTGAAATTGAGAGACGAAGAAGACTTTAAGAAACGAGAGGAACTGAAATACAAGATTAAGATTGAGGAAATTAGGATAAAGATTGAACGGCTGAAATGAAATCGCTTATTGGCTTACACGCTCTAAATCTGATGGCAGGCGTGTTCAATTGTCTGGGGCGCAGTTATAGCTTCTGAAAAAAGTGTCAATCAGGTCAGTTAATCACAGGGTAAATCTCTGATGATTGATTGTCCTATTAAATAAAAACTAGGCAATGACTAATACTCTCAGAACATACGAACTCAACGAATTTCAAAAGAAGATGATTTCAGACATTAAGTCTCTTCCAAGAAAGAACCTCCACTACATCACCGCTCAGCAGTCCGATAAACACCCTAACTTGACTTTACCGGAAATGAAGAAACTCATTAGACGAGCTATAAGACGATATATTCAAGAAGCCAACCTCAACTACTACTCAGGCTTAGAAAATGAACTGGTGAAGTTCTATTGCGTGTTTGAGACAAAGAAAGAGTTCAGCCTATCACAGCGTTCTGAGAAAATCACAAATGATGAGGTGAGCCTTGGGCTTCACTTTCATCTTTTCATTACTTGTCCTGACAATTATCCTTGGATTTGTTTCACCTCCTTGTCTTATCAGATTTTAAGGGAGCTTAGTTCTTTACCCAAAAAGAAAAAATGTATCTCAAAGTATGGCTATTTCAAAATTGAAGACCTCAACGAAAACTTTGTCCAATATCACACAAAGCAACAAGCCTTAACAAATAGAGAGATGACAGAAACTAATTTGCCGGTATAAGTTTAACTTCCATTCCAAACTCATTTCTTGATAGTTTGAAATGAGGAAACTCAGCCCTATACTCTAAGTAACCCTCTAAAAATTGAATACTATCTAGAAGCTCCGTCAAATCAGCGCTTGTAAAAGGACGAAAATTGGTATTGCTAATCTTTCCATTTCTAATTGCCGTGTTCTTGAAAAGTATCGAAAATGTAAGTGTTATTCCTGTTGCCCTGTAAATGGTAATAAAAGCTCATATCTGGCCATAAATCTAAAAATCGGACATTCTATATTTTATAACATCATATATTTCCTCTTGTGTTCTCATAAGTCTCGAAAAAAATCATCTTCTAAATCTTCAACTTTCTGCGGAGGTGCTTTCTCCGCTTTGATTTTCGCCTTCTTTATTTCTCTATAATGCCATAATGTTCCGTGGTCTTTACTCTTGCTCTTATTAAACTTTACTCCAAGTTTTTTTTCTCGAATGAGTTCTTTGAGAATTTCAATACTCACCTCAACATCAGGATTTTTCTTTACTAAGGCTGTTAAAATCTCAGACAATTTCCAGTTGCCTTGAATTTCTTCTTCATTGCTTTCTTTGACTGCCATTAAAACAACATTCTGATTACCAACAATTTTCAAGTAGAACTTTGTCTTGTTGTAGATTGTCGCTTGCTCATAGTAAATGTAATCTGGTTGAAAAACAAAGACTTCACTTTGTTTTACTCCATATTTCTCAGAAAGTTCTCTGACGATAGAGCTGCCTCCTATATGAACGGGTGTCTTATAGAAATTTTTGATTTTCATTCTTCCTCGAATTAATTGATGAATTTTACTTTCCTGACTTTCTTCTATTATCCTCTTTACAGAGCATTTGACAATTTTCAGCGCTTGTTCTGCCACCTTCGTGCCAGGGCGTTAGGTGGGAAGGGGCTTTCGATCATCAATAAATGAGATCAACGAGACTAAAAACAAGCCTAGGATGAACCAATTATCTCCGAGATGAAGAAACCTACTACCAAAAACCAAAACAATAGGAAATACCACTCCGCCTCCTAAAATAATTGGCGTGGTATGAGAGCTTCTTTGGTTGGGTTTATCAATGATGTTATACTTATTTGCAATCCTCATTTAAATCATGAGAATTACAAAAGACACCACGAACATTAACAATAGCATCAGCACTACAATGGAATTTTTCGTGGGTCCCAACTGCCATTCCATGAGAGAATCTTTCTGGCCTTCTCGTCAGAAATCGTAAAATCCTCTGTCATCTTTGCCAGCCTATTTTTATTGAAAGGGAAGCCTGGAATAACACCTCCAACAAGTGCCAAGATATTGGCAATCCAGATTGGAATATTCCCTATACTTCTTGCATCCTTGTATACATTCTGAATGGACTGCTCAAAATCGCTAAAAGAAGGATCGGGTAAATGCTTTAAGTTGTAAACGCCTGGTTGGGCGAGTAGAGACAGAAACACAGAAGGCAAATCTGAAGTCAAAACACAAGACCTAAGCGCACGTCCGTTATTAATTGAGAGATACTTTCTGGTGCGCATTGCCTCAATCATTTGCCCGAGATTACCTGGAGGATTCTTGCCCGCAATTAAAGGCAAACGCAACACACCCAGTTTAACTCCATTTGACGCACCATTCACGTAAATATTGCTCAGCGTTTAACTTGCTGATCCCATATGGAGTATCCGCATTTGTTGGGTACTGTTCATCTATGTAACTTACAGGACTAGTACCATAAACTGCTACAGTACTTATGAAAATCATAAAGGTTGGGATTCCAACTTTCTCTAAGGCCAAGCACAAGTTCTTAGTACCCCGTTCGTTTATTCGAAAGAAATCATCTTCTTCATGCTTATTCTTTGGTACTGTATGTACCTTTCCCGCAGCATGAATCACCCAATCAAACGAATGTTCCAGTTGAAAGTCATCTGAGATGTCAACTCTAATATCCGCAATTTCCGTTCTCCCCAAAGTGGTCACTTCGCAGCCAATACTTTGAAGTCCAGACAGCATCTCCTTTGATAAGAAGCCTGTGCCACCTGTCAGCAATGTCTTTATTGGAGCGTTGTTCATTTTCAGGTCATTAATGTGAACGAAATTGAACCACTCGATGCCACAACTTCTTCAATAGAAAGGAGAATGGAGGCTGAAAACCATAGGAGCGCCAGGTAGCTAAAATCTCTTTGTTACCATCAATAATGTTTGAGAAGCTTTGGTTAGTCGCACCCCCTAATCTCATGCGAACCATATTCCTATCAATATACTTCGATTCGAATTCTTTGACTTTCATAAACCGAAACATTAAATTATAATCAGCCGCAAGCTTCAACTGTTCCTTAAAAACTCCTCCTTCTTGGTAACACTCCCTTTTAACATAAAAGCCAGGATGTGGAGGTACATGTCCGTCTTCAAAAAACCCTTTGTAATAATCTTTTGATTTCCAAAGCCGTACAAGGTTATTTTCATCTCCCTTTCTAACGTAGGCAATGTTTCCGTAAATAATCTGCGCCTCAGGATTTTCGTTAAAGGCATGAACAACATCAGAAATAACATGCTCATCCCAGAATAAATCATCACTATTCAAAATAGCCACAACTTCACCTGAAGCCATAGCAACGCCTTTGTTCATTGCATCATATATACCACTGTCTGACTCACTCACCAATATGTCAATTAAATCATCGTTGCGGTATAATACATCTTTGGTTCCATCAGACGAGTTACCATCAATTACGATATACTCCACATCCGGATAATCCTGTGAGCGAACAGATGAAATAGCCGATTCGATAGTCTCTACATTATTATAAACGACCGTGACTATACTGACTTTCATGACTTATAAAATCTTGATATACCCGTATAATCCCCTCCTCCAAGCTGATCTTCGGCGCCCAACCCAGACTCCTGAGCTTGCTGCTATCCATGAGTTTCTTAGGCGTGCCGTGACAACTATATCAGCTTGTTTCAAAAGTTCGATACTCTCTTTACTTCTGAAATCGCCATCTCCTTCCAAATAATTTACGCCAATCTCCTCGACATCAGGAACATTGTTATTGTTTTTATCTCCATCATACTCTAAATAGTCGAACCTTAAGAACTTCGAAGCACAAGGATATAATTGTACTGTTTGAAGATTTGAAAAAAGAGTAAAGCTGACTTTTCCTTCAGCAGCTTCATCATCTTCTTTAAATTCCATCCTGTAGCAGCCAATAATGCATTGATTTTAGGTGAACTTGAGCCATGTAGGTAGTTCTGATGCATTCTGAAGTCTGTTTTCAGATGTCCGATCACTGGTTCTATGGCTGCTCTTCGCCTGAACTTATTTCGTTTTGTTCTTCTTTGGCTTATGCTGTCCTTCTTCAATGGTTTATTGGGGGTGCTGATCTTTACGCCATTAATGTCTGATTTCCCCCTGCCGCCTCTGTCATAAACAACTTCATGGGGTGTGTAGTCTAGGTTTTCTTTGACTTGTTGAAGAAGCGGCTCAATGGTTTTGCTATCGTGCGGATTTCCTTGAAAACTTTCAATCCCCAAAATCACCAGTGATTTGGGGTTGAGTAAAAGACCAATCTTGTTTCCAAATTCATAACTCTTGTGGGCTTTCCCTTTGGCTATACAGCAGGTAAAGGGTTTGTGCAGACTGTATATCTTATCCTTATCGGCCCGCTTTTGATCTATTACTCGTTGATACCTCTGAAGATTCTCTTTGTGATACTCTAGTCTTTCGGGAGGTAGTAGACGCAGCAGTTCTCTAATCTGCCTACCCGCCAGTGTCCGTAGTTTATTTTGTGCTCTACGGGCTTTGTTTTTTCGTTTAGGGTGTTTGGCAAAATGGGTGTCACGCAATAGCTGCTTACTTGTACGGGTGTAGGTCTGTCGTTGAGTGATGTTCTCTTTTTTAGCGATCTGATTGCATTTGTCGATCACCCTTTTTGCAAGCTTAGCATCAGTAGGGAAAGTCACATTGTTCTCTTGAACGGTCGTATCAGATAAAACCACCCTGCTCTTGGCTCCCTGGCCATGCAAGGAAACAGAGTAAAAGAAGATCTTCTCGACTCCTTGTTCTCCTATTCGCTTGCGGAAGTGCACCAAGTTACTGGGATCACAAGGGAAGCTGTGTCTGAAGTGGGCTTCTCCACAAAAAAACTGCATGTAAGGATTCATTATCCAAGCCTCAGCCAGTGTCTCATCCCCAAGATTGTAAAGCCTCTTGAGCAGTAAGCACCCAACCATAAAACGTATAGGATGAGCAGGTTGGCCTGTGTTAGAGTACAACTCTCCAAACTCTTTATCAAAATAATTCCATTCGATCTTTTTGGCTAGTAAAACAAGCTCATGCTGGTCATTGATGAAATCAGTCAGCAGCGGCTCAAATAAATTTCGCTGTTCTTGGGAAGGAGATTTTCCGATCATATCTGCAAGGAATTACTTCTAATAATACTCGTAATCTTGCAGATATGAAGCTATACAAATTGCCTTTTTTCCACATCAAAATGTTGATTAACAAACAATTGAAATGAAATTAAGGAGCGACTA
>CALCFH010000329.1 GCA_937900215.1 uncultured Cryomorphaceae bacterium | reverse complement strand
GCACCTACTTCAACCGCACTTCGGTAGAATGGCAATACGATCTTATGCAAGATGCAGAGCTTGCTATCGTAAACGAGGATCCCGATTTGTACCGCGTTAAAATGCAAAGCACCCTGCAGTTATCGAGGGATGAAATAGAGGAGGATCGCTTTATCCGCGGCCACGCCTTTAAAAAGGCCATTCCCAGAATCTACCAAAATACCTGCGCCATCACCGGATTACGGGTAGATGCGAGCATTCAAATCTCTATGATCGATGCTTGCCACATCGTGCCATTCGCAGAATCGTACAACGACACCATCACCAATGGCATCGCCCTTTGTCCGAATTTACATCGTGCCTTCGATCGCGGACTGGTTTCCATCGACCAAGATTATAAGGTATTGTTAGCCGATCATTTCACAGAAAACGCATCTGAGTATTCTCTGCGTCAGTTTGCTGGAAGAAGCCTCCTATTGCCCACTTCGCCTCGCCATTATCCCGACCAAGAAAATCTAGAAATACACCGTAGGCGGTTTGGGTTTGGGTAGTCAGGGGAAAGCCCAATGCCATTTGCTCTTAATCCCTCATTCTCTACATTGGAGTTATTTCAAAAATCTTATTTGCAAATTCAGTTTATAGAAGAGCTGTCCATTCTCTTGATAAACCAAGCCAAAGTCATGTCTTTTGCTGCTTGCTGTCTCAAGTTTCGTGTTATTCATTAAGTAATCTTCAAATAGGTTTCGGTTGTAAATGTGGTAACACAAAATTTCCCCATCTTCCTTTACCACCAAAAAACCTCCTGTCGCATCAAGCTCACCAGTCCAAACTTTGGAAGGCATCATCCCAAGAGCGATATCTGTTAGGAAACGCTTGATTTTATATACATAAAATGGATGATTCGAAGCAAGATTATATCCGATTGGATTATTCTTGGAAACTTCATTCACTAAGTCAATTGTTTTGGAATAGCTGGAAGTGAAATATAGAAAAACGATCTCAGCAAGGATATTTGGCAAAGAGCTATCAATCAATGTTAGATTATTTCCAAATACAGAACTTTCCGTTTGAGAAAAGCTAAATTCTCCTGAGGCCTTAATTATTCTTTCAATCCGATCCTTGATTTTGCTCCTTGAATCAATTTCATTGATCTCTTCAATTTGCTTTTTAGATAAATAGACGTTATCCACTTTATAAATAAAATTGGTTGTCTTGCCCGCATTCAATAAAGTGGATGCCATACCAATTTGAGATTTTATACTAAAACCCAAAACAGGTGTTGTTCCCGTCCTTTGGTCATGGATAACTATTCTTATATCGCTTTTTTCGGTAGACTTTGCTTTGAGTGACTTACAACTGAATGAATTTAAAAAACCTTCAATCTCAGGGATCGAAAAGGCCGAAGATGTAGCCTCTTTCAACTTTGAAAGTAACAGAACCGCATTTTCACGAAACTGACTAATTGGAATTCTGAATTCTTCCTCCTCTCCCTTAATAACTACTAAATCACTGTTGTAACTGTACTCATAAGTGCCATTAGATTCGTCCCGAAGAATTTTGATAATAGGGAAAATAAGACTCTCTATCTTATTCAAATCATTATCTCCTCCAAATAAATTCCCGTCGGAAATCACTTTTAGCAGGGTATATATTTCACTCCACTCCCCCTTGTTTCCTGTATGTAGGTTCTTATTTGGTTTCATTTAGTAAATTTTCTAAAAGCTCTATGTGTTGTTCGTTCAATACATAGATCGAACCTAGCTTACTTAATGAACGAAATGCTACATTAAGTTCAATTTCATGAATCATGGAATAATCATGTCTTCTTGTTTTCTTTTCCTTGAAATACCTTGCACGAGAAGTATCTATAAACAGTGAAATGAAGGCTTCTTTGTTATTGTACGTAACTTTCAAATCTAAACCGTTGTAATAATCTCTAAGCATAGAGTAGTCAACATATTCAAACTTTTGCGAAGAGTCTAGTAAGTAAAGGAAATGGAGATCTCGAATAAGAGAAGGATAGGTTCGATTTAATCGTTTTTTCAGCCCTGCAGCCTCATAGCTTTTTCCTTCAATTATTATTTCACCCTTTTCATCATCTCCTCCAACCCATTTCAAATAGGTAGACCAAAATATCCCTTCAGTAGGAATTTTCAAGTTGGCAAAAAACAAATAGTAGAAGACTTGAATGAATGGTGGAACCTTAACATTTTCCGATCGATCACCCTTTTCTCCTGTTGCCGGTTGATAATCTATTTGTTCAATTTGCCTTTCTATTTCAGCGACAGAAATATTTGCCTCTCTAGTAACTGATATACGTTTATTCGAAATTCTTATATCCTCAATCTTTCTTAGAAACATGGGGCAAGATGATTTTAACTAATTGTTCTGCTGTAGCCTGAATAGCTGGAACAGCAACAGAATTACCAAACTGTTTATATGCAGAAGCATCTGCGACTGGTATAATAAAGTTATCTGGATAACCTTGAAGCCTTGCCCATTCACGCGGAGTCATCTTTCTAACCCCTTGTCGATTTACATCACCTTTAATGTGGGTAATAGGCGTGAAATCCTCTAATCGATCATCGTATACCAAGTTTCGTTCTCGACCCATTCCACCGCAAACCACCGCGTTTGCTATACCATCATCAGGAATAATTTCATATCCAAAACCATTACCCTTATCCTCATGTCGTTTTCTATGATTAATGAGTGTATTGAGGTATGTATCCGACAAGTAATACTTTACAGAAACCTTTTCTTCTTCCTTGACATCTCTAAAACTAGCGTCTTTTTTTGTTGGATGAGGATATTCAAACTCTTCGACCCCTATATCTTTTCTAAAACCAACTATAAAAATGCGCTCCCGATTTTGGGGCACTCCGAAATCCTTAGCATTCAATATTTGTGGATTTGGAACAAAATAACCCAAGTCTTCTCGCAGTACATTCAATATGGTCTTTAAGGTCTTTCCCTTGTCATGATTAAAAAGGCCTTTTACATTTTCCAGAAAGACTGCTTTAGGTTTCCTTCTTTTTATGATCTCCGCAACATCAAAAAATAAAGTCCCCCGGGTGTCTTCAAATCCTCCACGCTTTCCTGCTATTGAAAAGGCTTGACATGGAAAGCCAGCACAAAGAACATCGAAGTCGTCTGGAATAAATTCTTTCGTTTCCTCTTTAGTGATATCGCCAAAAGGGACCTCACCATAATTGGCTTCATAGGTTTTCTTCGCTTGTTCGTCCCATTCACTAGTGAAGACACACTTGCCTCCTAGGTTTTGCATAGCCATTCTAAAGCCACCTATACCCGCAAAAAGATCGATAAACTTAAACTTTGGTTTTTCAGGTTCTGGAAAAGGCACGTCTTTCTTAAAGTCGAATAGCATATACTGTAATGCTTCTTCGGCCCATTTGTTGGAGATAGAGTCATCAGGAAATTTATACTCTAAGGCCCGCTTAACATGTTCAATTGCCTCTGCCTTGTAGAACCTTGATACCCCGTTCTGATGGTTGTGCAAATAATGAGTAAACGCAGCTTTGCCATAGTCTGAAGCTTCTACCACCCTGATTTTAAAGGTTTTTCCGCAAACCTCTTCTAGTGATATTTTCTCCTTCAACTTCATTGATTCTTTTTCTTTTTTCAGTTTGAAAGATACCCATTCGAGCGCCTCATTATTAATTAGCAACCTCTTATTAATACAATTCTATGACAACAATAAGTAATTTGGATGATGCGCTGTGGATTCTATACTTTACTATAGCTTGATTTTGGAAAACGGAAACGAAACTTTAGTCTTTCGAGATGAACAACACACCAAAGAATCAAACCATTATTATTCGTATTTCAGAAGCTTTTTTCAATCCTCCCCCTGTACAATCTGCCGAACCACTATTTCAATCCCTTCTTCCTTAGACATTCTATTGTCAAACTCTCGAAGAGAATCCTCGTCGGCATACACTCCATTGGGATCATTCCAACAAAGCCATGAAATCAAATCTTGACGACTCCAGTCCTGAAGCTCGAAACGCAAATCTCTCTCAGATAATTCGGTGATTCT
>CALCFH010000328.1 GCA_937900215.1 uncultured Cryomorphaceae bacterium | reverse complement strand
TGCTCCTAAAAGGAAGTTTTGGTATGTCAAACCTGCACCAAGGCTAATGCAAAAATCAAACGTTCGATATCTGTTCCCCATTCAACGGGTTCTGTTACGTTTTCTGAAACGCCTGGGCCTGATGCTTGCACATTTGTCTCTCCAACTAAGCCAATACCCACATAAGGTCCAGCCGCTACATAGGCACCTAATCCATTGGTTATTTCAAATTTGGAGACCAAGTTCATAGGAACGTCTATATAGAATAAGTCTATGGATACCTTTTGGTTGAAGCCAAAAAAACTGCTTTCACTTAAGACGCCCTTAGTTGTAAAGTTTAGTCCAGGTTGAAATGTTAGATAGTCATTTATTTTCAGGTTTATACTTGCGCCTACATGAAATCCCGGCTTACTTTTTATCCCTGGAAGATCTATACTATCCCCTTCAATGGTCATGGAACTAGAATTGTAGCCTGCAATGAAGTTGATTTCCTGGGCTGTAATTTTTTGAGAAATGAGAAGTAGTATTGAAAACACTACAATTTTTGATGCATTCTTCATGTTTTTTTTGATTTCAAGTTTAGTTAAGTTTTGTCAAAAAGCTAGGCGAAAGGTAATTTTATTATTGTCAATTACATCCACCCTAATTGGGTCTCCGCTACATTAAAAAATTGGTTTTTCAAAAGAGTTGTTTTCCATTTATGTCATTACGGGATGGATGAAGTGTAAATCGAAGTTCGTTGCTAAAGGGTAGAATGGGTTAATTAAAATGGGTGGATGTGATCTCCCTCCAATAGCAGATGGATTGTAAAAGCCATTCTCTCCGAGCCGGTGAATAGCCTTCAGAGTGGGTTTCCTAAAAGGGTAGCCTTTACAATAGCGAGTCGAATTGTTTTGGAAGACGTTTTTACCATGGCCGCGCAGCTAAGTCAGATATTCTAGCAGTAAATAAGTTGAAGGAAGCTTCATTCGACTTTATCTGAATTCTCACTGCCATGATTTTACCATAGAAGTAGCCGAAAAGGGCAAGATGGAAGTTTTAAACGGATTGGGACAGCTTGTCTACTCTTCTATTAGGATTGCGTTTTCCAACGGCATTGATTAAGCTAAGCCCGCCTAGGAAACTTATCTATACAAAAGCTGAGTGAGAAAGGTTTTAGTACAGAGAGGAGGCTTAAATATCGAGATTAACAGATTACTAAAAGAAAAAAGGGCTGTGAATCATTCACAGCCCTTTTCTTTTAACGAAGCTTAAAAGTGATCGGCACAGAATAGATCACCTTAACTGGCAATCCATTGTTTTTTGCCGGCTCCATTTTGGGCAATCCAGATAAGGCCTTAACGGCGGCTTTATCTAAGGCCGGATCTGCGCTTCTTGCGATACTCAAATCGGTAACGTTTCCGTTTTTATCTATTTGAAAAGAAATAATGGGTTTTCCTTGAATTCCCATTTCCTTTTGAGCACGCGGATACTCTACATTTTGCTGAACAAACAGAATGAGTTTTTCATTAAAACATTGAAAGCGTTCTTCTTCGGTCTTCAATCCTTCACAGCCCGGAAAAATGGGCTTGTGCTGAACGGTGGCAATATGCATTGATATTTCTGGCTCTAAATCAGGGTCGCTTCCCACTTGTGCCAAGCTATCGAGCGAAAGACCTGAATCAGGCATTGGCTTTACATCTGGATCAGGCTCTGGCACTGGATCAGGATCGGGTTCTGGACTTGGGTCTGGATCAATTCGAATAATGTCTGATTGCTTTGGCTTAACAGGAACCGTTCTAGAAATGGTGACTACTGTCATAACGTCATCTATGCTTTTTGCTGTTTCTCCCTTTAGAACCATGGGTTCGTAGTAGGTTTTGTAGTTCATTATCGTTAGCACGAATGCTAAGGATAGAATTAATCCAGTAAGGAGAAAAAGCGGCCTTAAGGCGTTTAGTTTGTTCTTGGGTCTCATGGCGTTCATTTATTGTGAAACGCAGCCTTGAACGCAAATGATATAAAATCAAAAAAGGCCTCATTTCTGAGACCTTTCGGAGAATTTAGCTATGTTATGCCAATGTTTAGTCCAAAACAAAGCGTACGGGTAAGGTAAATTGAACTTCTATTTTTTCACCATTTAAGGTGGCTGGGGTCATTTTTGGGAGCTTGGCAATAGCGGCATAGGCCTCACTATCGAGTAGCTTATTTACAGAGCGTACAACTTGTACATTGCTAACACTTCCATCCTTTAAAACAGAAAAACGAATCAGTGGAGTGCCTTCTATACCGGCAGCTCTTAAAAATTCTGGATACTCCACTCTTTCACTAACGTACTGTATAATAGCATTGTTGAAACAGGCTTCCATCTTTTCAGTGTCTGCTGCTTTCTCACAACCTGGGAAAACAGGCGGTGTATATTCATTCTCTGCAACGGCTGGAGTTTCATTCAACTCTAAGTTTGTTAATTGGTTTTCTAAAAAGCTCGGATAAACATTGCCGTATAAAGCTCCACTCAATAAAAGAGCGGTGGTGAGGGTATAAATAGATTTCATTTTGCGTGATCTTAATTCTAATGTTACCCCAAAGTTAAGTAAAAATATTTAACGCATAACATTAAGGTAACATTGAGGTGAAGAAATAGTAATCTGAACTGTTTTGATTGTTTCCACTAGGCACCTTAACCAATCGGCTTCGAAACATATTGGATTGAAAATGATAGAGGTAGCTTGGATATATTTTCACCCTCCAATCCACGTCTACCTAGGCTTTTTCTGCATGATAAGTGATGAGCGCATAACCACCATGG
>CALCFH010000327.1 GCA_937900215.1 uncultured Cryomorphaceae bacterium | reverse complement strand
GCACCGTCTGGGTTTAAAATCGGAATGTATACAATTGTAACATTTCTTTTTAACTTTTCATGGTAATCACTTTGCTTAAATAAGAAGTCGATTTGTCCAAATGACCGCAAGGCTGTTGTTTCATTGCCATGCATTAATGACCAAGCTAAGATCTTTATAGGTCCATTTCCCCATTTAATAGCATGAATCTCTCTACCAGCGAAGGATTCCCCTTGCAAATAGTCACTAAAGCTTGTAAATAGCTCTTTGGCGCTATTTACAGCCGTATATCGATCACCTATCCAAGCAGGCATCTCCCCTTTATACTTAACCAACCACTCTTTTGCTTCCCGATAATTCATTTGCTATTCCATAATGTTTTCAAAGATGCTAAAATGAAAACCACAGTTCAATTAAAACAAAATCTACTTCTCAGCTTACAAATGTTACATATGTAAACTAAGTGAAAGTCGTTGTGCTAATACGTTCTAGGTAAACCCAGCTATCCCTTTACCTAGATGTAGAGCTTAACTCCATTCAAATGAGTGATTGCTTTTAACTATATAAAATATTATATACATCAATATTAGTATTTTATACCCTTTAAATTAAACAAATGATCTAAATACACTTCAAAGGGTTTGCTGCAAATACCTCCATTATTATTGAAATATACTCTTGTTTATTTCTGAATGAATTGCCCCAATTAGTCTATTTTTGCGTTTACTTTTGAATACTATGGACCCTATTGCTGATCGCATTTTAAAATTTTTACAAAATAAAGGTGTGTCGAAGTCTGCCTTTGCGGAGGCAGCTGGATTGAATAAGGCAAGTCTATCTCATATAGAAAGCGGCAGAAATAAAGTGAGCCTCAATATCATTGAATCATTTTCTAAACTGTACCCAGAAGTGGATTTAAACTGGTTGATACAAGGAGTATCTAAAAGCCCTGATTCGAATTCTCAATTGAGCATTCCTTTAGCTTCGGTAGAACTAGACGCTACCAATGAGTCTTTTCAAGAGAAAACATCCAAGCCAGAAAAGGCTAAACCTAAGGAAATAGTAACAAAAGAGCAGGATTTTAAAGGTGAAGCCTCAGACAATGAGATAGTTGTGCTTTTTGGTGATGGTACTTACAAAAGCTTTCGTCCAAAATGAATTCATACTTATTTTTGAATCATGGAACACGAACAAAAATTTTCTAGAATTGCTATTGTTTTAGGATTAATCATTTTAGGCTCTTTGAGTCGATTAATTCCTCATTGGCCAAATTTTACTGCCCTTGGAGCTATTGCCTTGTTCGGTGGTGCTAGCTTTAAACCCAAATACCTTTCAGGTTTAATTACTTTAGGAGTGCTATTCATTACCGATTATTTGTTCTTTGGTTTTTATCCGAGTATGTGGACAACCTATCTGGCGTTTTTGATGATTTCGACCTTTGGTACTTTGATAAAGAAAGATTCTGTTACGAGTGTTTTCACGCATTCTTTGGGCGCTAGTTTACTGTTTTTTCTAGTTACAAATTTTGCTTCTTGGTTAAGTATTCCTAGCTATCCAAAGAATGTTTCTGGTCTCTTACTTGCTTACGCACAGGGCCTTCCCTTTGCACTCAATTTTACTTTGGGAACACTTTTCTTTTCTTCTATTCTATTTGGAATGTACAAGCTAAGTACAAAAAGGCTTCAGTTAGCAGCCTAATATGTTAAGTTTCTGGGAGAAACAAACTTGGTTTACAAATGTAGATTATTGCATTGTTGGTGGTGGTTTGGTTGGACTATCAACAGCCATTCATCTTCGCAATGAAAATCCAAGAGCAAAAATAGTTGTTGTGGAAAGAGGCTTTCTTCCAACTGGAGCGAGTACTAAGAATGCTGGCTTTGCATGCTACGGCAGTCCAAGTGAAATATTAGATGATCTACAGACTGAAACTGAGAAGGAGGTGTTTCAAAAAGTTGAGCGCAGATATCAAGGCTTCCACCTACTCCATTCTTGGTTGGGTTCTGATAAATTAGGCTATGAAAGATTAGGTGGATATGAGGTATTTCAATCAGGTGAAACGCAATTGTATTTAGACGTTTTGGATAAATTAGATTATCT
This sequence comes from uncultured Cryomorphaceae bacterium, assembly GCA_937900215.1. Taxonomy (GTDB): domain Bacteria; phylum Bacteroidota; class Bacteroidia; order Flavobacteriales; family Schleiferiaceae; genus RFXV01. The sequence continues at coordinate 103 of CALCFH010000327.1, read as the reverse complement.
AAATAAATCATTGAATTCCATTTTTAAGACAGACACTTTTGTATTAGCCGATTCACTTATCCCAAAATTTGGCTTTAATGCAATCGATCACTGCATCCATATA
>CALCFH010000326.1 GCA_937900215.1 uncultured Cryomorphaceae bacterium | reverse complement strand
GTATCATTTGGGTGACTGTTATTTGAAAACAAACGATAAAGCCAAAGCCCTCACTGCCTTTTCTTCCGCCTCAAAAACAGAAGGAAATGCAGAACTAACACAACAAGCAAGGTTCATCTTTGCCAAACTGAATTATGAGCTAGACGGACCGTATGAGGCGGTAGACAAGGTTATTCAGGATTACTTATCCGATTATCCGAATTCCTCCAACAAAAAAGAATTGAATAGTCTACTCGCTCAGCTATATCTTACTCAGAAGGACTATGAAAAAGCGATGCAGAGCATTCGGGCTATAGACAAGCCAAGTATAGAGCTAAAAGCAGCCTACCAAAAAGCAGCCTATTTTAGAGGGATAGAATGGTTCAATGCTACACAGTATGAATCGGCAGTGGAGATGTTCAAAGAATCTCGACGCAATCCGATACAATCGAGCTATTTGGCCTTGAGCCATTATTGGGAGGCAGAAAGCTATTACCGCCGCAAAATGCCAACCGAAGCACTTTCTTCTTTCGAAGCATTTCGCGGAAGCACGGGAGCCCAAGCCAGTAGTGAATATGTACTGAGTGAATACGATATCGCCTATACCTATTTTTCGATAAAAGATTATCAGAAGGCGGCACAGAACTTCAGATCTTTTGTCACCCATTACCCTAAAGAAGATGCCCTAAAGGCAGATGCACGGGTACGAGCCGCAGACTGCTATTTTGTAACGGGAGGATATTTGGTTGCACTAGACTATTATACCCAAGCTATTAAATACAATTCAAGAGAAGCGGACTATGCTTTATTGCAAAAAGCCAATTGCGAAGGCCTACTTTCTAAGTACAACGATAAAATAAGTAGTCTCGAAAAGCTGAATGCCCAATATCCCAATTCGCGTTACGCACCCGAAGCGGCTTATGAAAAGGCCGCAACCTTGTTGAAACTCGATCGAAATACGGAGGCTTTGGCTGCCATGGAAAAGTTTAGAATGCGGTTTCCAGACCATAGTCTAGTGCGCATTGCTCTCTTAAATGAAGGTCTCATTCTTCGCAATTTGGAACGATTGGAAGAGGCTGCCGATCGACTTCGAACCGTAGTGGAGACCTATCCAAGCACAGAAGAAGCCAACGAAGCCATTTCTTTTACCCGCCTTGTTTATTCAGATTTGGGCAGAATTGACGATTATATAGATTGGGTTCAAAAAATAGATTTCGCAGATGTAAAACAAGTTCAGCTAGACAGCACACTCTTTAACAGCGCCTATGAACTCTATGCATTTGGAGATTGTGCAAAAGCAGAAACCCAATTGAAGCAATATTTAAATAGATTTCAAAACGGATTGTTCTTGAGAAGAGTACGATACTATTTGGCAGATTGTTTAGAAAAACAAAATAAATGGGATGAAGCCCTGCTGCAGTGGGATGCCATCCACCAAATGGGTAGTGGCGACTATAAAGATTTGGCAACTCAGAGGTTGGCTAAGAAAGCTTTCAAAGACAAAGACTATCCAAAATCAAAAAGCTATTTCATAGCTGTGAGTCAAAGCGAAGAGGCCTCAATACAACGGGAATCGATTTTTTACTTAATGCGATTGGCTGTAATTGACAAGGTGTCAAACGATATAATATCTCTTTCCACCACTGTTTTACTCGATGAAAAATCTTCACCAGAATGGAGTACCGAAGCGCTCTTAGAGAGAGCTAGAGCCTATTATTCAATAGATAAACTCGCTGAGGCTCGATCTGATTTCATGGTTTTATATCAAAATCCAAAAGGAATTTCTGCGGCGGAGGCAGGCTATCACCTAGCCCGTATACTTGAACGTGAAGGGAAAATAGCTGAATCTATAGATAAGGTGTATGAAACCATGGATCGCATTCCCTCATTTGGGAAATGGAAGGAAGAGTGTTTATTTCTCTTGGTAGAGAACTTCCTGGCACTAGAAGATTTATTTCAAGCCAATTATACGCTTGATTTTATAGAGAAAAATCCAAACGATGAAAGCTCAACTCAGAGAGCAAAGGCACTACGAAATGCCATGGAAAAGGCAGGAAACAATGCTTCCTCTGATTTGAAAAAGGCAAATCCATCCGAAACAAACAACGGAGATCTATACCTAGATGAAGAAGCCATGCCCTTTATAGAAATGCCAACTGAAAGTCCTGAAAATGAATAAGAAAATTCCAGTCCTTCTCCTTTTAGGCTTGACTTTCAACCCTGCGCTTGCCCAGGAGCAACTTAAAAATGTAGAGGTAACTGTACTAGATCGGTACAAGGGAAGAATTGCTGAGTCAGTTAAAATTTCTCGCAATGCCGATTTTATAGATACAACCGACACCAAAATTCCGGTGAGTTACAGAGTACCTACTAGCGCCCTACAATTTTCTTTTCGCCCAGAACCTCTCAAACCCATGCTAATCAGCAAGGTGCCCGTTGAAGATCTGCCCAAGCACCATATAGACTTAGGCTTTGGTAATTATGGCCTGTTTACAGCGCATGCCTCTACTTCAGGTGGACGTTCCTCTAAAAGGCAATGGGGAATAGAATTAGATCATATGAATTTAAATGGTGGCGTTCAAGATATTGTTTTTGAAGAGAATCCATTTTTTAGAAGTCGCATTAATGCGCATCTATTCAATTATTTAGATGGATGGAAGCTTTCA
>CALCFH010000325.1 GCA_937900215.1 uncultured Cryomorphaceae bacterium | reverse complement strand
GGAAACGATTGTAGTTGTTCTTCCGTGAAAATTATCATTGCACACTATAATTTCAGCCATTCCATCTTCAATACCCTTTTTGTCATAGGCCCACTTTCTGCATAATTTAATAGCTGTTTCTACCGCTTCAGCACCCGTATTCATGGGAAGTAACTTCTCAAATCCAAAATATTCCGTAATGTACTTTGCATACGGACCAAATACATTATTGTGAAAGGCTCTCGAAGTCAAGGCCAACGTATTTGCTTGAGAAACCATAGCCTGGATAAGTCTTGGATGCCCATGCCCTTGATTCACGGCTGAATAAGCACTTAGAAAGTCGAAATATTTCTTTCCTTCTGGATCCCAAACATGCACTCCTTCACCCTTAGCTAAAACAACTGGTAACGGATGATAGTTATGAGCGCTGTGCTCGTGCTCTAAATGAATGGCTTCTTTGGTAGAAATACTTTGATCTGACATAACTCGAATAATTTGATGCAAAGCTACAGAACATACTACCTTAAGTCAGTAATTTCGTAATAAGATGATTGATTCAGAAGAAAAGCTCCTAGAATATATTCAAAAAGGCGAACATGAAAATCAGGATTTCAAATTTGCCATAAATGACTCTAAAAAAATTGCTTTAAGCCTCTCTGCCTTTGCCAACACTAGTGGTGGGAGATTGCTAATTGGTGTGAAAGACAATGGTAAAATTACAGGTATTCGTCCGGAGGAGGAAAAGCATATGATAGAAGGCGCAGCGGATTTATACTGTGATCCAAGGCCCGAAATACTATTCACCCTTATTAAAACGACAAATAGAAAAGAGGTTTTAGTTGCAGAGGTTTTGGAAAGTAATTCCAAGCCAGTTAAAGCCATTACTCCTGAAGGAATTTGGAAGGCCTATATCCGATTGGGCGATGAAAACGCACTCGCTAGTGTGCTTCACTTAAAGCATTGGGAGCAAGCAAAACAGTTAAAGGGAAGAGTGAAGCCATCTCAATTCACTGAAACCGACTTAAAAATTCTAAAAAAGATTGGGGAAGAACCTATCTGGAATCTAAATTCTTTAGTTAAAAAAACAGGGCTAACCCGAAGGTTAGCCCTGAATATACTTAGCAATTTCTTGCACTGGGATTTAATTGAGCTGATTCGTTTAGATTCAGAGTTTAAAATCCGACTTAAAGAAGATTAAGCTTGTCCTGCTGGACCTCCAAAAGGAAGTGGCATCGGTGGGCCTTGTAGTTCTTCTATTTCGCCATATGAATCCTCAAATCTTCGGATATTCTCCTTCAGTGCCCCTACTAACCTTTTCATATGCTGAGGCGTCAAAATAATCCTAGACTTCACTCTAGCCTTAGGAATACCTGGCATCATTTGAACAAAATCAAGTACAAATTCAGTAGCTGAGTGGTTCACTACAGCCAAATTTGAATATATACCATCCGCAACTGCCTCGTTAATCTCGATATTCAGTTGTCCGTCGTTGTTTTGATTTTCTGCCATATTACATTCTTTCCTCTACGAGCTCCGATTTCTTTGCCGATAAGCGATCAAAATCATCTTGAGACCCAACTATATACTGATCATATAATTTCAAACCGGTTCCTGCTGGAATCTTATGTCCAACAATAACATTCTCTTTC
>CALCFH010000324.1 GCA_937900215.1 uncultured Cryomorphaceae bacterium | reverse complement strand
ACTCCAATCAAAATGGTCAATTAGAAATAGATGGAAGAGTCTATTCCTATAAATTCGGTGGAACATTACTTGGCAATCTTAGCGCCCAATATAAATCAAGAGCAAAAATTTTATCCTTCGTTGAGTCTTTTGAATAATCTCAACAGAGTCTATCGATTTTTACTCAAAGGCTTAAAATTGAAGAAAGTAGCTTCATATTGACCTATTTGATTCTAAAAAATAGATTTCGCTCCTAGAAAAGCCATCAAAATAATGAAGAGATATATAATCTGAAGGAGATTGGCAAAAAGCAGAAAGGCTTGATTGCTTTCGATAGGCGAATTCACTTTATACCTAAGCTTAAAGTACAAGAATATCAAGCCCATGAACGGCATCAAAGCTTCCAATAGATGCAAGCGCTCTCGCGGATCTTTATTTTCAGTTAGCATAATTTTATAAAGCTGTATTTTGAACTAAAGTAGATCGCTTCATCCCATCCTAGGTTTGCGCATTTTAAAGAAATCGTTAAAAAATAGACAGGACATCCGCAGGATAGACTCTTGTTGAAAGGCAACTGCAATTGTTGCCAGGTGAATAAAAGAGCTGTCTATCTAGTTGAATGGCAAAAGTAGAAACCCTTATATCAAAAAAAACAGCTTGATATCTTGAGTGAAATTTTGTTTGGAGTCACCATTGAATTTAATCTAATTTAGGTCTCCGCTGCTGAATGGAATAATACGTCTAAATTTCACATCATACGCTCTACGCTTTATCACTCGCTTGCACCTCTATGGGATTAAATAATTCAGAAAAGCAGATCTCAATTCTGTTTATCACCCTCATTCTTGGCTTATTTGGCTGCATAGTTGCAACTCCATTGTTTTCAGACGGAATGTTCTTAGATGGGGTTATTTATGCTGCTGTGGCAAATAATATGGCCCTGGGTATAGGCAGTTTTTGGGAACCGCATCTATCGAACACTTTGTTTGACTCATTCTACGAGCACCCACCCCTCGCAATGGGATTGCAAGCCCTTTGCTTTAAACTCTTTGGAAACTCAATTTATGTAGAGCGCTTCTACTCACTCGCTACTTTTCTTATTAATACTCAAATAATAGTTCTCATCTGGAAAGAACTTACTCAGGATCGTTTTCTTTCCTTTTTACCTCTATTATTCTTCATTCTTATTCCCGATATCCAATGGTCTTTTTCTAATAATTTATTAGAAAATACCATGATGATATTTTGCAGTACAAGCTTCTATCTCTTAATTAAACACGCCAAAACGGAGAAAAAAGTCTACGTTCTTTTTGCAGGATTATTACTCTTCCTATCGATTCTTTCAAAGGGATTTGTTGGATTATATCTCTGGGGATTCCCTTTGTTTTTTTGGTTCTTTTTTAGAAGAAATTCTTTTATTCAGGCGACATACAGCACTTTATGGCTGCTAAGCGCCACTGTTATTCCATTTCTTGTTTTGTATTTCTTCCTTCCTGCAGGTTGGAATAGCTTCGTTTCGTACATACAAGAGCAAGTGGTAAATAGCCTCCAAAATGTACAAACAGTAAATAGTCGATTCGAGATCGTATTTATTTTTCTAAATCAAATTATTATTTCTGTTGCATTAGGCCTTGTTGTATGGTTTCTAGTTAAACGAAAGATTCAAGTCAATACAAGTCCTGAGGAGACCAAGTATAGCTACATTCTAATCTGTTTGGTGGCAGGAGGTGTGCTACCGATATTAATTAGTTTAAAACAAAGAGGCTTTTACATCTTAACTGTTTATCCTTTCTTTTCATTGGCATTGGCCCTCCTTCTCAAACCCTATTTCAAACATCTTCTACTGAGAATAACTGTCAAAACATGGTCGATTCTCAGAATAGTATCATTCGCCTTGGTCGGATTTGCCTTTGTATTGTCTTTATTGCAATTCAACTCAATTAAAAGAGATAAACCCGAGCTCGAGTTAATCTATTTCATAAATGAGAACATCCCAAATGGAGCCACATTAGACCTAAGCGAGGAGTTTAAAGAAAATTGGAGCCTTCACTCCTATGCCGCAAGACATGGGCAATACAATCTTATTAGAAATACCCCCGAAAAAGTAGAGTTCAAAATAGAGAATGCCAGTCGAATTAGCGAGTATCCAAAAGAAAATATAGTCTGGACATCCGAAAAATATGCCTTGATACGGTTAAGGAATAGCAACTCTGACTAAGAAGAATCTTCTGCTGTTTATCTATAACTCCTATTCAAGTTAATACGAATAGGCAGGGGTGATAACTAGCCAAAGTGTCTAGCTTAAATGCCCAAGTCTGATTGTCTTATCATTTTTATCTTCGGATAGAACTCTAAAGCACTTGACATCAAAGCAATGAAAATTCAATAAAGCGATTTCATTCTGAAAAGAAACGCGGAAAGTATAGATACAAAAAAGCCGTTCCAGATAAATCCGGAACGGCTTTTACTACTATAAATAACAGAATTAGCTTAGAGCAGCAACATGTCTAGCGATGCTCGACTTAAGATTAGCTGCCTTATTCTTGTGAATTACGTTCTTCTTAGCAAGTTTGTCTATCATGGCTACAACAGTAGGAATACGATCTTCAACATGCTTTTTATCAGAGCTAGTACGCACATCTTTCAATGCATTACGCATTGTCTTGTGCTGATACTTATTGATGTCGCGCTTTTTTGCGTTTGCACGAACTCTCTTTAATGCCGATTTATGATTTGCCATAGTCTTTACTCAAATTTTTTAAGTAGCCCATAGGGGAATCGAACCCCTCTTTCCAGAATGAAAATCTGGCGTCCTAACCGATAGACGAATGGGCCAACAATTCATTTACTGAATTGGGAGCGCAAATGTAGTGGATATTTTCAACTATCCAAACACTTATCCACCTAATTGTGCTTTAGTTTTAAATCCAAGTTCACCTTCCTTGCGAACTCGAATTTCTTGAGCGATATTCAACATCTGGAAAACACTAATTTCCAAGCTATTCTGAAAGGATGGGACCTTCAAATCAAAATCTAAAGCATACAATATTGCTGTCTCAATAATATGCTTTGCTTTTGAAGAATCGAGGAAATCGTTTGACAAATTGTTGTGAATAAAAGCAAATTGCCTTTTTCCTTCCACAAAAAAGTGTCTTTCTCTATTCACATAAATGCGTGCAATGAGCTGTCCAACATCATTCATGCGATTGTATTTCAAAGAATCATTCAAGAAATTGTAGACGTGAATGATTCCGAAGTAAGCGTTCATAGGATTGTCTCTTACGTAAGACGATTTCCTCACCTCATGCTTATCTTCTACCCCATAGGCATTGGTATGCATATGAAAAACCAACGCATCTCCAGAAAAGCGGATAATCGCCTCTGTCTCCCCTTTTTCGCTGAATTCTACAACAACATGATTGTCTATGTCGCAAATCTGGTTATTGAGATTCTCTGCTATGCTTTTACATACCGACTTAAGCTCTTCAAAAGCTTGAATGGTTTCTCTGTAGACTAGTTGCTTAGTAGACGATTTGGTCGCTAAGATTTGAAGTATTTCTTGATTGCAGTCGGTTTTTTCCATGGTCTTTAAATGAATTTAATAAGCACGTGCGAAGAGCACTCTCTTATTTGAAGGTTTTCCGCTAAAAACGCATTTTCCATCCTCCTCTACAGAATCCAATGGAATGCAGCGAATAGTGGCTTTAGTGGCATTCTTAATGGCCTCTTCGGTCTCTGAACTTCCATCCCAATGGGCCATCATAAATTTACCCAGTTCTACTTCAACCAAAAACTCCTCCCAACTATTCACATCTACTGTACCTTCATTTAATCTTTTTAAAGCCTTAGAGTAGAGGGTATTTTGAATTTCAACAAGCAGTCCAGGTATTTGATCCACCACCTTTTCTGTTTCAACCAGTTCTTTTGATAAAGTATCTCTTCTTGCCAATTCAACCAAACCCTTGTCTAAGTCTCTCATTCCAATAGCCAACCGAATAGGTACTCCTTTAAGTTCATATTCATTGAACTTCCAACCAGGCTTTTGCGTATCTCTATCGTCATACTTCACCCTGATGCCTAAAGCCTTGAGTTTTGAAAGAATTTCGTTGGCCACAACACTCACTTTCTCCAACTCTTCCATGCCCTTATAAATGGGAATAATCACCACTTGAGTTGGTGCCAATCTAGGTGGAAGTACAAGGCCATTATTATCTGAATGGGTCATAATTAAAGCACCCATCAATCGAGTACTCACCCCCCAGGAGGTGGCCCAAACATATTCCACCTTGCCCTCTTTGCTTTGATATTTCACGTCAAAAGCTTTGGCAAAATTTTGACCCAAAAAATGAGAGGTTCCCGCCTGTAAAGCTTTACCATCTTGCATCATTGCCTCAATACAATAGGTTTCTAAAGCACCTGCAAAGCGTTCATTGGCAGTTTTAACACCTTTTATAACGGGCATAGCCATAACTTCTTCGGCAAAATCAGCATAGACATGCAGCATTTGCTCTGCCTCTTGAACAGCCTCTTCTTGTGTTGCATGAGCGGTATGACCTTCTTGCCACAAAAACTCTGTGGTTCTTAAAAACAATCTCGTTCTCATTTCCCAACGAACCACATTAGCCCATTGATTGATCAATATGGGTAAGTCGCGATAAGACTGAATCCAGTTTTTATACGTGTCCCAGATTATGGTTTCAGAAGTAGGGCGAACGATGAGTTCTTCTTCCAATTTGGCATCCTCGTCTACTATAACGCCCTTTCCGTTTGGATCATTTTTCAGTCTATAGTGCGTTACTACAGCACATTCTTTGGCAAATCCTTCTACATGATTGGCCTCTTTACTAAAGTATGATTTTGGAATAAAAAGTGGGAAATAGGCATTCATATGACCCGTTTCTTTAAAGCGCCTATCGAGATCTGCTTGCATTGCCTCCCAAATGGCATATCCAGAAGGTTTTATAACCATACAACCACGCACTGCTGAGTTCTCAGCTAAATCAGCTTTAACAACTAAATCGTTATACCATTTAGAATAATCCTCTTCTCTCGGAGTCAATACTTTTGCCATGAATACTATGGAATAGTTTTTGTAAATTAACGGTAAGCAAACTTACACAATGAAGGCATCCATTTCTACCCTAAAATTTGCAGCTCTTATTACTATTGGTTCTCTAATGCTAATTACGAGTTGTAGTACTTCTAACAACCTCACTGCCAACCTCACAGATGACGGTATTTATTACGACCCAGACATGATGGAAGTGGTGGATTTGGCCCGTAAAATCAACGAAGATCCTGAATACAATTCGCAGCAGGAGGAGTTTGATTACTTCGATCCAAACGATTCCCAATCCAATCCAGACCAATCCAACTATTCTTCGAATTATGGATACAACTCTGGTTGGAATCAAAATTTTGGCTTTATGCCAAATTCCGGTTTTAATATGGGATGGAATTCAAACTTTGGATGGAATATGGGTTTCGGATGCGGTTCTTTTTACGATCCTTTTTATGATCCTTTCTATAATCCTTACTGGGGTTCAGGGTATTATCCCATGGCAGGAGGATTTGGAATGCCAGGATTTGGATACAACCCTTGGGGTTGGAATGGATACAATCAAGGCTTTTACAACGGAATTTTATTCGCATCCTACTTTGGCGATCAGAGTGTTAACCCTAGAAGAGTGAATATTGCCCGACCATCAAAAGGCAGAACTTCGACAGCCAGTTCAGGAAGTAGAAATGCACAAAATGGAAGGCCCTCGTCAGAAATTCGCAAAGCTGTAGTTGCAAATGAAAATCGGCGTACAGGACGTACCGTTTCTTCAAGCAATTCTACTTCTGGAAGATCCAATTCTGTTTCAAGACCAAGCCTAGTTCGCGAACGAATCTCAAGAGAAGTGCGCCCTAATAGAGCTGCCACGTCTAGGCCTTCTTCAGAAGGAAGTGCAGTTGGCTCAAACAGAAATCAACGCTTTTATATACCACGGGAGGTGAACAACCGAAGTAATACAGCAGAATCGAGGAGCAAGGGGGTGCGTATTCAAGATTTAAATAAGAGGAGATCTTCAGAGGGCAATAGCAGTGGTGCATGGAATAAAATTCGTTCTAGTGTTCAAAATGGCCTAGATGGAGGATCAAATGGAGGTGGCAGAAGTGAAGGTTCTGGCGGAAGAAGCAGACAGCCTAGCACCGCCCCTGCTCCCAGTAGCGATGGAAGGGGATCTTCAACTAGACCATCTCGCACCCCTTCAACTCCGGCCAAAAGGTCTCGATAATGCTTAAGTCTTTTAGATTCTTTTGCTGCTTTTTGCCCTTTTTTTCATCGGCTCAAAATCTGCAAGAAGCATTGCTATTCAACCAATCTGACTTACTGGGCAGTCCGAGATATATATCTATGGCCGGTGCATTTACCGCTTTAGGAAATGACTTGTCAGGCATTACTGATAACCCTGCGGGATTATCAGTTTTTAGGCAGAATGTGGCCGAAATCAGCTTTGGGTTTAGAACTCGTTCCAATTCAGCAAACTACTTTAATACAAAAAGTAGAGAAGCCATTACTGACGCGGTGCTTGGAGTGGGTGGATTGGTAAAAGAAATTCCCTATCCTGAAAATTCCGATTATCGATTTCACTTTGGATTCACCTTCAGACAAATGGCCCGTTTTGATAAAGAATGGACCGTCAAAGGACAAAACCCCAATTTTTCTATAATTGATCAATGGATTGCCAATTCGAACGGCATTGACCCCGACGATCTACTTTCGAATGGATTGTTGTATGAAAGAATGGCTTGGGAAGGATTCTTAACCGATGTTGCAGATTCTTTGAACAACTACACTTCTTTCGCAACAGGACTCAATACAAACCATTTAGATCAAATAATAAGCAGCGGAAATAGAACTCAGATGGAAATTGCCGCTAGCGGAAGTTTTAAGCATACCTTCTTTTATGGCGCTTCCATTGGCATTCCTTTTCTAACCTATAGTGAAAGCTCAACCTACGGAGAATCAGGCTTTGATCAATTTAGCGATGTGGAGGATTTTTCCCTGGGTAATTCATACAATCTTTCTGCCACCGGTATAAATCTAAAACTGGGTTTCATTTATAGACCAGCCTATTGGTTGCGCTTAGGTGGAAGTTATACTTCTCCTACTTGGTATGCTGCAGAGGCTCAATTTGAAACCATACTAAACTCTCAATTCCGCGATGGATCCTCTGCCGGGCCTATTTTATTCTTCAATGATAACCTTACTTATTCTCTTCGTACTGCCCAACAATTTAGCCTAGGTACAGCTTTTGTTCTTGCCAAATCTGCTATTCTCAGTGTAGACTATCATGCTTCAGATTTAAGCAGAAACGCTATTAAATCCAGTTTTGTTTCACTCGAAGACGTAGACCGTGAAATGGATGCAACTCTCACTTGGACACATGATATTCGACTTGGTGGTGAATATCGCTACAACGGCGCTTCTTTCAGAGCGGGATATCGCATTCAAAGCAGTCCGTTTGTAGACGGTTTAAAAGACAATCTTTCTGAATCTCGAACTTGGTCTATCGGTTTAGGCTATCAATTCAAATACTGTGTGGTTGATTTGGCCTGGAGAACTACTCGCTTTTCAGAACTCTACCAACCCTATGATATTCAATACACTCCACCAGCAGAAATTAGCAGTACTGACGGAATGTTTATGGCCGGAATTCAATTGGTGCTTTAATTAATGTCTATTCTCACCAACATTTTGTAGAGTTTTCTAAAAGTCTTCATTTATATATGATTGCCTCATGGATTCTCTGTAATTTTCCGAATTACAACTGAATTCATTCCTGATGAAGAAAATTATTGGCTTGTTATTGGCCGTTTTAATCGTTCTGCCTTTAGCGGCTCAAAAGAAAAAATCAAAGAAAAAAGAAGATTCATCTAGCTCAACTAAAGCTGAAAATCTCAGTCTTGATGCATTCACCCTAAGAAATATCGGGCCCGCACTCACTTCCGGTAGAATTGCTGACATGGCGGTAGATCCCAGAAATTCAGATCATTTCTATATCGCCGTCGCCTCTGGTGGTGTTTGGGAAACCAAAAACAATGCGGTAAGTTGGGAACCCCTATTCGACTCTCAAGCTAGCTTCTCAACCGGATGTATCGCAATCAATCCGCATAATCCAAATGAAATATGGGTGGGTTCAGGCGAAAACAACAATCAGCGAAGCGTAGGATATGGCGACGGGATTTACCGCTCTTTGGACGGAGGTAAATCGTGGAAAAACATGGGTCTAAAGACCTCCGAACACATAGGTATGATTGCCTTTGATTCCGATAAAAAAGACCGAGTCTATGCCGCTGCCTATGGTCCGTTATGGTCATCAGGTGGTGATAGAGGATTATATAGGTCTGATGATTCTGGTGAAACATGGGAAAAGTTACTTGACGCAGGAATACATACAGGATTCAACGAGGTACATCTCCATCCTACTCAAAAAGGACTCATTTTTGCCACAGCACATCAAAGGGCTAGACATGTTTTCACCTATTTGGGTGGAGGTCCGGAATCGGTACTGTATAAGTCGGTAGATTATGGTAAAACATGGGATAAAGTAAGTAACGGTCTTCCATCCGGTGATGCGGGAAGGCTGAGTCTCGCGATAAGCCCTGTTAATACCGATGTCTTATTCTTATTGATTGAAGGACATGGAACCTATAAAAGTAAAGACCGAGGTGCTTCTTGGCATAAGCAAAGTGATCACTCAACATCGGGTAATTATTATGCTGAATTGGTAGCCCATCCAACCGAATTAAACACCCTTTATTCTTTAGATACGTGGTGTCAGGTTAGCTATGATGGAGGAAAGTCATTTGAGAATGTTCCAGAAAGAGCCAAACATGTAGACAATCACTGCCTCTGGATCAACCCTGAAAACTCTAATCATATGCGTATGGGCTGTGATGGAGGATTTTATCAGACCTATGACCGAGGTGAGAACTGGCTGTTTTCTGCCAATTTGCCCATTACCCAGTTTTACCGCGTAAGCACAGATAACGCATTTCCGTTTTATAATGTCTATGGAGGAACTCAAGATAATTTTTCACTAAAAGGACCCTCTAGAACGCGGTCTTCCCACGGAATTGCAAATAGCGATTGGGTAGTGACCAACACGGGAGATGGGTTTGAAACTCAAGTAGATCCCACCAATGAAAATATAGTATACGCTCAAGCTCAATATGGTTGGCTTGTGAGGCACGATGCAAGTATAGGCGAGGAAGTTTCTATTAAACCCATTGAGCCATTGAATGCTCCAGCTTGGAGATGGAATTGGGATGCCCCGTTATTAATAAGTCCGCACAACCCAAAACGCCTGTATTTCTGTGCAAATGTGGTATTTAAAAGCGATGATAGGGGGAATTCTTGGGAGGTAATAAGCGGCGATCTCAGCAAAGGTGAAAATAGAAATGAGTTCAAAATAATGGACCGCTATTGGCCTTCTGACGCCATTGCAAAGAATCAGAGCACCTCCATTTACGGAAACATTGTTGCTTTTGCCGAATCTTCTATTGAAGAAGGAC
>CALCFH010000323.1 GCA_937900215.1 uncultured Cryomorphaceae bacterium | reverse complement strand
TATTGAGACCAATACAAATAGCAAGATTGCAATAGCAATCGTTCTAATTTTCCTCATTGTATTTCGAAAATTTCAGTGCCAAAAATAGTATAATCTATATAATCTACCAAATTAGTAGGATATTATTAATTTAATATGCTTTATCCCTTTGGATTATACTTTGCTGCGATTTTATCATGCTGAAGAATCTCTAAAGGACCTTTGCTTTACAGCTTTTCACTGGACACTTAACTCTGATCATCAATTGAATTTGAATACCGGCAAAAGCTATCTCTCGAATGCAATGCAACAAATTTTGAAGATAACTTCTAGTCCTTCCGTTCGTCGCCCCTCTTCAACAAAAGAGAAAAAAGGAAATCCAATTGGTATATTCACACCCCTTGAAAAGAGTATTCAAAAAGATGAGATGATTTGATTTTTGATTGAGTATAAAAAAGGATGAAGTTAGAAAAACTCAGCGTTAGAAGAATGTAAATGCTTGAATAACTATACTTTAAACCATTATAATTACTTCCTTTATATTCATTCCTTCATTAGGCCTTTAAACTTCAAAGAGTAAAGAGTTATGAATAGAAATAGAATAGTTGTTTTACTGGCTCTTTCTATGGCCATTTCGCTCAATGGGTTTGCTCAAAAACTGGATAAAACCGCAGCGGATAGCCTCTACGATTATTTAATTCATTCTCCCTCTGTCGATCCACAAACCAAGTTAAAGCTCGCAAAAGATCTAGAAGTTTTTTCACGCTCTACAAAAGACAGCTGTCGCCTTGCTCAATTAAATGGAATGAAAACAAACTATTATGATGTTTTAGGACATCTGGATAGTTCGATTGCTTCCGGTCAGCTCGCATTAGAATATTATAAACTGGGATGCGACAGCCTTATTTTAATGTTCATCAATGTAAACTTAACCAGCACCTACCTGAGCCTAGGTGAAAATGATCGGGTAATTGAGATGGTTGATCGGAATTTAGCTTTGTGGAATGATAAATGGACCAACACAAAATCCAAGAATTCTTTTTACACGAATAAGGCAATTGCACAAGTTTATAAAGGCGACTTTGAAGTAGCCATGACTACCTTTAAAGAACTGCGAGCTAATGCCCATAAAGAAGGCAATTGGGTGGGCGAAATGGATGCATACAATAATATTTCAGCTCTCTTTGGTATGTTTTACAGTAGGAATCAGGAGATAAAATCTTATCTAGATAGTGCAGAGTTCTATGTGAAAGAATCCTTGCACATCGGTAAGCGTTTAGGCTGAACTGAGGAAACAATCATTCATTTCATGAATTTGTCGAGTATCGCAAAAGACAAAAATCGAAATAATCTGAGCCTGCTATACATCGATTCAGCAATGGCCTTGGCCAATAAAGGAAAGTATCTTGATTATCGATCTACTCTAGCTCTTTCACAAAGTAGGGCCTTCGAAGGTATAGGGGACTTGAAAAAAGCTTTAACTTCTTTGAAATACCATATCACTCTAAAAGATAGCCTATTAGACACTGAGAAAGTGAAGACTATTTCGGAAATGCAGAGAAGTATGAGAGTGAAAAAAAGGAAAGACAAATTAGGGAGCTTGAAGTTAATAATTTAAATGCTGTACTGCGGGAAGAGCAATTAACACGAACGCGGAACATTTATTTATTCACTGGACTTGGTATTCTTTTACTAGCTGTAGGATTATGGAGGCGCTTGCTTTATACTCGAAAAGCCAAAGCCTCTATTCAAAGAGAAAAGGATATTTCGGAAGGCTTATTACTCAACATCCTTCCTGAAGAAATCGCCCAAGAACTCAAAGAAAAAGGAAAAGCCGATGCCCGAAACTTCGACTTAGTAAGCATCCTATTTACTGATTTTAAAGGATTTACTGAGCAAAGTGCCAAACTCAGTGCCTCCGAATTAGTATATGAAATCAATCAATGCTTTGAGGCCTTTGATGGCATTATGGAAAAATACGGCATTGAAAAAATAAAAACCATTGGTGATGCTTATATGGCTGCGGGTGGTTTACCTGTGCCAACAGATGAATCTGTGAAGAACACCGTATTGGCCGCTTTAGAAATGCAAGCCTTCATCAGTAAACGCAAAACCGAAATGGATGCGGTCGGCAAACTCGCCTTTGAAATGCGTGTGGGTATTCACACCGGTCCAGTGGTAGCCGGCATTGTGGGCGTTAAAAAATTCCAGTACGATATTTGGGGTGATACCGTAAACACCGCCAGCCGCATGGAAAGCAATGGTGAAGTAGGCAAAGTAAACATCAGCCAAGCAACTTATGAATTGCTAAAAGATCATGCTGACTTTGTTTTTGAAAGTCGTGGTAAAATTGAAGCGAAAGGCAAGGGTGAGATGGAAATGTTATTCGTTTCAGTAAAAAGTGAAGAGTAAAAAATGGGGGGCTTTAGTTTATCCTTATTCCTTCCTTGTCCGAATCAAACGAAAAGACAATTAAATACTATTGAGAAACAAGCCCATGAAAAGGGTCATTCCCCAGGTTCTTGGATGCTCAAATGGATTTATGAGCCGATCTCCAATTTCATACATCAGTGTAAAGGGCTCTCGAACAATGTCCCAACTATTCCATCTGAGAAACCTTCCGAGATAAATACCGAAACTGCCTGCAAACAGCAATCCTATTGAAATGAGAATTACATAGGACTTTTTGGTGAAGTTTTGTGGAATCCGCACAATATCCTTCTCTATCTTCTCCTTTTGAGATTGCCACGGCAGTAACTTTACAATCATAGGATGTACTTCCTTTGAATTTCACCCTTTGGCTTGTGTTTACTAATCTATTTAGCTGGATGAATTCCTTGATTTTTTTTATACACCTCCATCATCTCAAGAACAGATTTATGTGGCCTACCAGCTACTTTTTCAAAATCAGAGGGCACATCATATACTCCCAATTTTATTCCATGATAGATGCCTGTAATTACACTCCCTATAAAATCGCCCAACTCTGCCTTTCTTTCCTGCTCATAGGCTTCTATCGATAAAGAGTGGTGGCTTAGTTTAGTTTGAAATACACGATTCATAGATTCTGCCAATTCGGACTGTGTAATGGAGTCACCAACTAAATTATAGGTCTGTCCGTTGTGCTCCTCGTTCAGCAGCATTTGAGCGTAGGCAAAACCCAATTCTTCTCTGCTGGTATAGCCACATTTTCCCTCCGCAGCGCAATTTCGAATCTCGCCTTCTTTTACATATGTTTCTATGTATTCAAGGTCTGGCTCTATATAAATCCCGTTTCTGCCTATGGCCCAATACAAACCTGATTCTCGTACATCTTTCTCCGTCTGTCGGTTGCTTCGTACTATTGGACTAAAGGCACTTTTGTTCTCGTCTCCAACAATACTTGTGTATACTATTTTCTTTACACCATTCCGCTTGGCGGCTTCAATAACGTTACGGTGTTGCACTATTCTATTTTCAGGCTTATCCATCCCCGAAATCAATAGAACCGCATCTATTCCTTTTAAACCACTAGTAAAATCCTCTCGACTATTGTAATCTCCTTTTCGTACTTCAATACCCAGATGAGCTACTTTTTCAGGCGACCGAACCAGGCCAACGACATGCTCCTTGCCCAATGCCTTTATCAATTCATTCACAATGGAAGAACCCAATTGTCCGTTGGCTGCTGTTACTGCTATTTTCATGTTCTTCTTTTAAGTTTATCTACATCGCACCAGGCAAAAGCTTTCGGGTGCTTTTATTTCCTATTTAGGGCTCAGAAAAACCAGATAATCAATTCCAGACACTATACAATCCCCAATAGGCAAAGCCTACTATGAGCATGAGATAAATAAAATTATTCGCTACCAATAGGGTTTTAGTCCAGCTTTTTACTTCTCTCGAACTCACTCGAACTATTGTAAATTTAGTAAAGGGAATGAAAGAAATGAGCAGCAAAAACGGAAGATACGAAGAAGCACTTATTGTCAATGAACTGTAATGTTGATAGGGCGCATCAAAGTAGAAAATGTAAATATGGGTAGCCAATACAAAGAGATAGGCTGTGAGCAACAGATTATGGACAGATATCAATAGGACTGAAAACGCCGAAAGGGCTCTATTCCACAACAGGCCAATGCCGAACAGCAATGACAAGAGAGTCAACATTCCGCCTAAAACAACCAAAGCAACTCTCAAAACTGGAGTATTAAAAGGGGTCTTATAGCTTTCAAGTCTTTGAAATTCCTTATTGTTTGGAAATAATTCAGGTATATTAAAGCTGTGATCTCCTTTTAGCAATTCTTCCGCTAAATTGAATCGAATGCTCGATTCGAAAGAATGATAGAAATACAAATTCACCCATCCTTCTTGGGTATCCCAAATAGAGCTTAAAAGGGTTCCATCTCCGTTTCTGCTTCTGCAAACATGCATGGAGTCTGAAAGAGCAGCGCAAAAAGACAAAGAGGCCTGTAAAGGATGCGTTTTTAGGAAGTCTTCTCCTTTTCTATAGCGCTCAAGCTTTCGTGCTTTATCGTTGTCGGTTATTGAGGGACAAAAATTCGATAGCACATAATAGGCTTCATTTCCTTCGATCAATTCATAGGGCTCCACCACCAAATACTTTCCTGTACGATCAATGTAGATAAACACATCCTCGCTAAATACGCTGCGGTTGTATTCTTCAATATAGCTCTTCACTTCCTCCACCGTAGCGCAGGAATGTAGAATATCCGTTAGATACTCTACTTCGTCGGTAATCTCAATTCTATTTAAGGCGGAAGGGCTCTGTTTTGGATAATACGCAACCAGGCGCGAAAAGCTTAAGCCTTTCTCATTCATGCCAGATTGAGGAGCCGTCTTATTCGAAGACACCTCCCTCGAGCCTGTAAAAGCCGCAGCATATTCATTTGGACGTACGGCATTTTCGAACCATATTTTGGAAGTTGTTCTCCAGGCATCTTCATTACAGCCCACCATGGTTTTTCCATCCGCCGTTATTTTGTACATGCTACAGGCTTGCATCCTCCACCCAAATAATAGGAATGAAAGGGATAATACAATTACGAAACGCTTGCCAATCTTCATTATCCTTTTACGCATTAAGCTGTACTTTAATTGCCCAAGGATCTCAGCACCTTAGCAAAAAAACTTTTCTTGTCGTTAGCGTATACCCACGCCAAAGCAATGCATCACACCCTCTATATCTCTACGTTTTTGCGTGAAAAACATCTCGCATTTCAAGCTTTGCGCTTTTGCGAGCAATAAAAAAAGAAATCAAATCCAATAAAAACACTTCCTCCCTCCTGCCCTGTCTTCTAAAAATCCTAAGGCAAGCCAGGCTACGTACGATTAAGCAACATCCCTGTTATTTAAAAAAATCTATAATCCCTCCAACCATATAGATTCCAATCATAAAGCTTATCATCCCAAGAAAATAAGCCAATAGGGTTTTAGGGTAATTTATGATTTTCTTTCCGTCAAAAAACTGACTAATGGCCCACAAAATATACAGAATGCCTAGGGTGTAGCCCTTATCTACAATTTCATAGTCGAGCAAGCTATCCGCCATTCCAAAAAAAGCAAACATCACCATTCCCATCCCCATTACAAAGCACAGCAGAATGAGTATTTCATAGAAATTATACCCGTATTTCTTGAAGAAAATCTTGATCCAAATGGCGATAAAGATTCCCATAATGATATTTGAGTAGCCATAATTGCCCGAAACCCATTTAAAAATAATAGCCACAGTAGAATCCTTCTCCAAAGAATAGCCAACATAGCCATCTTCGAACCGAAATATTTGTTGAATAAGCGAATAGAATAGAGAGCATACCAATAAGAAAACAATAGGCTTTACTAGTCGATTCCTATCTTCTAGAATAAAATCTCGTATGGTCTTACCCGGACGAACAACCAATTCTCGGATGGTAAACAAAATGCCTCTATCAAAATTCAAAACCCTCCCGATCTCCTTCATCACATAGGTCCCATCAATGCGAGTCAATTCAGCTGGAGAACCACAATTGGGACAGTAATTGAGACTTACTTCGGCCTTGCAATTTTTACAAATCTTCATATGCTAGTAATTACGCTTTGCATTTTTACGGAGAGGAAGTGTTTCTCGTTTATATCCTTCTTATAGATTGCAAATAAGAGTATTTAAGTTAAGAAACCCAAAAGCCAAAGGTCAGAAAGCTTAATTACATTTGGATGATTAGAGTATTGTACTAGAGCTAATTGTTGCTACGGAATTCCTATCTAGGCGCTTAAAATCATAGCTACCAGAGGCTGCCGTCTTATAAATCCTTTAAAAACACATCTATATAGGTATCAATATTTCGAACAACTTTTGGATTCAGTACCATCGTACGCGTAACCTTCTCACCATTCCAAATCATAAGAGCTGGATTGTCAATTTTAC
>CALCFH010000322.1 GCA_937900215.1 uncultured Cryomorphaceae bacterium | reverse complement strand
TCCAACATTTATAAGCATGGAGGCTTTACCTATCGCAATTCTGCCACCGTTGAAGCACAAAACCTTCCAGCTGTAGACATGCAATTGCTGCCCAATGCCAATCATGCGGTGGTGCATATTATTCCATCGGGCCATGGCTTCAACAATAGTCCTGCCTGCGCTGAATTCTGCGAGAAGAATTACAATTTAAAGATTGATGGAAACATTACCCATACACAGGCCATGTGGCGAGACGATTGCGGCTTGAACCCGATCTACCCACAAGGAGGTACTTGGTTGTACGACCGAGCCAATTGGTGCCCAGGAGGAAAGGCATTTACCTACGAACACGATATCAGCTCCTATATCACAGCGGGGAGCATGCACAGTTTTGATATTGATATTGAGGCATACAACATTGCCGCAAACCAAGATGCTGCAAGCTACAATTGGACAAGCTTATTGCTTCAAATAGAGAATTATACGCATCAAAACGATGCAGAGCTGAAAGAGATTATCAGTCCTAGCAGAAAAGACGATCACAAAAGACTCAATCCCATATGCGGATCGGCCACGGTAATGATTCGGAATAAAGGCGGACAAAATTTAACGCAGTGTACCATCGCCTATGGCTATGACAAGGCCGCTGAATTGACTTTTAATTGGACAGGGAATTTAGCACCTATGGAAGAAGAGTTGGTTGAGCTACCTATGGGAACCGCTGCTGATTGGATACAATGGGGACAAAGCGATCGCTTTTATGCCGAAGTGCGTTTGCCCAATGGAGTACAGGATGAATATGCTTTGAATGACAAAGCATGGAGTTATTTTGATGCAGTACCCATTTACCCGGCAGATGTTCGCTTGAGTATGCGCACGAATATCCAGGGACAGCAGACTTGGTGGCAGTTGTTCGACGGATCAGGAAATGTAGTGGAAAGTGGAGATGGCTATTTAGGGAATTCACAGGTTACCAAAGACTGGGTTTTGGCAGAAGGATGTTATCATTTGAGAATCAATGATAGAGGAAAGAATGGTTTGGCTTGGTGGGCCAATAACGATGGAACGGGCTTTGCGCGCCTCATTTTTCCAGGAAGTGGCATTCCATTGTTGAACTTCAATCCAGATTTCGGAACCCGAATTGATCATTGGTTCATAGTAGGTTCAGGATTGAATATTCAAACCAATACCAAAGAAAAAGTAGAGATGTGGCTGTATCCCAATCCGGGCAACGACCGCGTACAAGTGCAATGGTCCGATGAATCAAGCACAGCTCAAGTAGACATAGTAGACTTAAGAGGAGCCCAACTGCTATCAAAAGAAATAGAAGTAGGGATGGAGTTGAACACAGAAGCTTTACCGAGTGGAGTGTATCTCATACAAATGAGAACTTCAAGCGGATTACAGGCTCAGAAAAGATGGGTAAAGCTTTAAAGAGTTTTTAGGTCGGCAATGGTTTGAGTTGGATTGGAAGATCCGAATACAAAGTTGCCGGCCACCAACACATCTGCACCAGCAGAAATGAGTTTGGACGCATTCTTATCACTTACACCTCCATCTATTTCGATAAGGGTATCTAAACCTTGACGGACGATTTCATTCTTAAGTGCTTCTACCTTGCGGTAGGTGTTTTCGATGAAGCTTTGACCACCAAAGCCTGGGTTCACGCTCATGAGGCAAACGAGATCGGTATTTTCGAGAACATCGAAGATTTGATCTACGCGGCTGTGCGGGTTTAGGGCAATACCTGATTTCATAGCAGCTTGACGAATCGCAGTCAGGCTACGGTGAAGATGCGTACTTGCTTCAAGGTGAACTGTGAGAACATCGGCCCCTGCATCTTTGAAGGCATCAATGTAGCGCTCCGGTTGAACAATCATCAGATGCACATCAAAAACCTTAGAGCTATGCGGTCTCAAAGCTTTAATCACGGGCATTCCGAAGGTAAGGTTGGGTACAAAGACGCCATCCATGACATCCAAATGAAACCAATCGGCTTGGCTTTCATTCAGCATTTTTGCGGCAGATTGAAGCTGAGTAAAATCAGCGGAGAGTAGGGAAGGAGCGATAAGTGCCATATACTTTAAATAATTAAGGAGCCGAAGCTCCTTAATGTTATTAACCTAAATACGATTTTAAAATCTTGCTTCTAGAAGTATGTTTTAATCTACGGATTGCTTTCTCTTTAATCTGGCGAACGCGTTCGCGGGTTAAATCGAATTTCTCTCCAATTTCTTCTAGAGTCATAGGATGTTGACCATTGAGGCCGAAGTACAGACGAACCACATCTCCTTCACGAGGAGTAAGAGTAGCCAAAGAACGTTCAATCTCAGTACGAAGCGAATCGTTCATGAGCTCTTCGTCCGGATTTGGGCTATCTCCTAGATTGAGTACATCGTATAAATTAGAGTCTTCGCCTTCCACAAGTGGAGCATCCATAGAAACGTGACGTCCGGAGTTGCGCATGCTCTCCTTCACATCATTTTCTCCCATCTCAAGAACACCGGCAATTTCTTCCGCAGAAGGCGCGCGCTCGTGCTCTTGCTCTAAAGCCGCATAGGCTTTATTGATCTTGTTGATCGATCCGATTTTATTCAGAGGCAAGCGAACAATACGAGATTGCTCAGCAAGTGCCTGAAGAATAGATTGACGAATCCACCATACAGCGTATGAAATAAATTTAAATCCGCGGGTTTCATCAAAGCGTTGTGCGGCTTTGATTAATCCTAAGTTACCCTCGTTAATTAAGTCGGGTAAAGTAAGTCCTTGGTTTTGGTATTGCTTAGCTACCGATACAACGAAGCGTAGATTGGCTTTAGTAAGTTTTTCAAGAGCCCTTTGATCTCCGGCCTTGATGCGTTGTGCCAATTCTACTTCCTCTTCGGCAGTAATCAGATCTACCTTACCAATCTCCTGCAAGTATTTATCCAGTGACGCAGTTTCACGGTTTGTAACCTGTTTGGTGATTTTTAACTGTCTCATAGTACTCTAACGAAACTTTTTAGTTGAATGTGCAGATAAGGCTGTGTTAATTTTTCTATAAGCGCGGTTCTCTAGCAGTCCATTTCTGTGTTTTGCACAAGAAAAGTCAAGGAAACCGCGTCTTATTTTTCTATTTCAGAATAAAATTCTGAAAACAGAATGGCTTAGGAGCGTTTTAGCTTAGGCATTTGATTGATCATCACGATCGGGTTTAGGCAATAATACCTTTCTTGAGAGTTTCAGTTTACCACGATCGTCTTTACCGATCAACTTAACCTCAATTTCTTGTCCCTCCGTTAGAACTTCTTCTACCTTATCTAA
>CALCFH010000321.1 GCA_937900215.1 uncultured Cryomorphaceae bacterium | reverse complement strand
ATCATCCAATATTCTGGCGTTAGCCAAAGTGTCTTCCATTTTAGAAATTTTCATTTCTAGCAGGCCTTGTGCTTCTTTGGCGGCATCGTATTCGGCATTTTCAGATAAATCGCCTTTATCCCTTGCATCGGCAATTTGTCTTGAAATACTTGGTCTCTCAACACTTTTAAGGTGTTCAAGCTCTTGTTTTAATTTTTGAAATCCTTCGGCTGTATAATAGGAACGTGTAGACATAATAAAAGAATTTAGTCAAATAAAAGAGACCCGCATAGAACGGGTCTCAGAAGCGAAGTTAAGAAAGTCAAGCAATTCTTTTCAAACTGCTTATTGTTTTTTTACAAATCAAATCTTGCAGAAATACTGTGAATGCCTGAGAATGGATTGGTAGCACGGTAAGCATAATCAATGGCAAAGTAGTTATCACTACCCTTAGCTAAGGGTGCTTGGAAGGTAACCCCTCCGCTCACACCTGTTAGTGCTGTAGTGCGAATCTCATCTACACGATTATCAAACATAGTGTATGCACCTCTTACCATTAAGTACTTATTCCAAGCTAACTCAGCGCCAAAAACGTATTGATCTTTCTCAAAAGAGTTTGATTGGAAAGTAAATCCTGGAGTCACTCTCCACGTCTTTTCCTCAAAATAGAAATCATAGTTCGCCCCAAGAGAAAGCTGTGAGGGCAATTCAAAAGAGGCTGATCTCTGTTCGTAAGACTGACTATGAGTATTCTGTGGAACAGGTAATGTAATTGAATTACCATCTCCCTCGAAGGTTAAGTTCGAGCCTACATTTTTAAGGGTAATACCAAATTGAAAATCTCCCTTAATGTACTGTACTCCTGCATCTGCCATAATAGCCGTAGCCGAAAGGTTGTTGATCGCTTGATTAAAAACCTTTATGCTTACTCCACCATAAATAGACTTTGTAAATTTCTGAGCATAGGATAATCCGAAAGTAAGGGCACTGGGAGCAATGGTACCAATTCCTCCTTCAGGCTGATTAACCGTGGTTATGTCCCACTCTCCATAGTCGAAACTGACTAATGAGATACCGAGAACACCATTGGGAGTGACCCGCTGAGATAATCCCGCAGAATTTATGCTAATACCCGAGCCCATGAGCCATTGAGTATTGCTAAAAACCACTTCTGTACCTCTGGTAAATGCCAAGCCCGCTACGTTAACGTATGAACCCTCTATTCCTTTCACCGAGGCGATGTTTAATCCACCCCATCCTGCTGATCTTGCCCAAGGGTTTATCAGTAATTCAGGAGCGGCAGAAGAACCCGTTCTTTGTGGATTTCCGGCGAATAGTTGCGCTGAAGCAAGTACTGCCAAAGCTCCTAGTTTTATCTTATTGTATCTCATTGCTCTTATCAAAGTGAGTTCTTATTTAGAATGCGTTCAAGTCTACTGGACGCATTGCACCAAACCATTTTACTACTTTCTCTCCTATATCGCCCGCGTCTATATGAATGATATACACTCCACTGGCGATTGGCACACTGTAGTCATTTCTCAAATCCCATTCTAAGAAGGTCAGAGAGTTGTCTTTTCTAATCTGACGAACCTGAGTTCCGTTTACACCGAAGATTGTAATGGTACAACGCGCAGGCAGATTGGTAATCTTAACAATATTGTCTAGCTGCGAATCTTCATAGAAAGAAGAACCATAATATGGATTCGGAACTACTCTTATTAGATCCAATGCAGATTCTGCTGTAACGAAATCGTTTGCTTTGGTAGCGATATCTCTTGTTGAGAAAGAATATCTAGGATTACCATTGTTCTGACCATTCGCTGTTACGAAATTTCCGAATGGACGATCCATTCTCAACTTAACAGTTATTTCAGAAGGCATGAAGGTATACGGATCTGCCTCGAAACCAGGAACTGCAAAAGGAATAGAACACCACATTAACGAACGGTTCATATAGGTTCTGAACAATACGTTTGCTGGATTGTCTAGCCAATCTTTCATTGGCCAATCCTGTGGATTATCGCCTGCGTAAACAATGTTTCTAGTTTGTGTTCCAATTCTAGCTCTTGGAGCCCAAACATATAAATAATGCTGACCTCCCATTACTATACCGTTGTTGACTGGATTACCTGGCTGTTGAATGATGGTATTTGAAGGATTGAAAAGCATATCTGCTCCATTTTGTCCTACCAGCCAAGAATTCTCACCAAAGGCCATACACAATCTTTCGCCTGTTTCCACACTGATGGCGTAACCCGGGAAATAACTCCAACCTGTATCTGTAGTACTCCGTACCATTTGGTTTCCTACTAAATCCCAAGAGGCTGCTTTACGCTGTCTCCATTTTTGTACACCACCTTGATTTAAGGCTGCATCCTCTCCCATCTCAAAAACAGGAACTCTGGTCCATAAGCTCTTGTCATTTGTAAACACCACATTCACCGATTGAATATCCGCAATATTGGGTCTTGCTGTAGTTGCTTCACTCAGATCCATGGCCGGACCGTACCCTACTGTTGAGGTGCTGAAGGATGCGTATAAGAAACTAGCATAGGCATAAGGACCCCAACCATTGTTAGCAATAGTACCAAAGAAGTTCAGTGGATCTCCTTCATAATCTTGGTAGGTCTCTGCGGGTTCAGCTGTTGGAACGGTATTACCTCCTGCCATGATCCAGTTAAAAGGATCGAAGCCTGAACCATCTGGAATGAACGCCAACCATGGTGCTTGTGGATTTGAATAAATCACATCCCCACTGATTACACCATTTTGTCGATCGCCTTCTTCGTCTCCTCCAGGAGCTACAGCATTCTCTACTGATAAAGACATACCCAAAGAGGGAATAATCTGCTCGGTAAGTACTCTTATGCTTGTATCCGATTCAGCCATTATTGCTCCCGTGTTTTCATCGATGATCATCCATCGAGCATCATTGGTTACTCCATCGAATTGAAGGATGAAATCGCCCGCGGGTACTGATTTTGGATCTACCACTTTCAATTCTACCGGAGCGAATCCTCTTTCATAGGTAAATGAATCGGCTTTGTAATTCTTAACAATCTCAAGAATGCTTTCAGAGGTCAACTCTATCTGTCTTCCTCCATTACCCATTCCTTCCAAACGCGTTAAGTCTACCCCGTCTCCGTAAGCTGCTCCAAGCACCAAACCTCTTTGTTCTGGTTGGGTTAAATGTGGTATAGCTTGGTAAACACGGTTGTTCAATCTACCTGCTAGGTAAGGTACCTTTTGCTCTGTTCCATCTGGCGCAGCCGCAAAACTGGAGTAATCATTATGAGAATACGCCACAACTGTGAAATAATACTCTTTGTGATTAACCAATCTTCTATTTCCTTCGGCAAACTGATCTTCAAGAATTCTGAATGAATGACGAATTCCTTCGTTCTGATACGCAACCGTCATTAATTGAGGAATGTCTGCCTCAATGATTTCGTCTCTGGTAAAGTTCACAATCTTGGTGATTCCGTTCTTGACGTCACACTGTGCTACTAATCTCGCTTGCTCTGGATCATAAATATCTGAGATACTCACGTTTGGTCCAGAAAGCTGGAACAATTGATACCCTTCAAATGTAAAGTTGTAATATCTCAAAGAATCTTCACGAGTTGCGAAGCCCACAGCTGCCACGTGACGTGGAATAGTTGGATCAAACTCACGATATCCCAATTGAAAATTGTTTGACTCTTGGGTATTGATAAGCGTGATAATCAACTCTCTATCCATTTCTATTACATCCATATTGGGAGCCGTTGGTCCATCCAATACTTGGAAACAGTTGTCGAATAAGTTCTGAGACTTATCGTCAGCAATAATTACTTTATCAACCGAAGCAAACAAGTCGTTGCTATTGAAATCTCTAGCCCAGACCACACCGGTTGTGATGAAGTTGATGGCTCCTGGAGCCAATGAGAATGGACCCGCTGAGTGCAATCCTCTCTTATCTGCTAAGTTGGCTGGAGACTCATACCAATTTATCGGTGCAAATGGAGCTGAAACACCTGTAGTGTCAAAGGAGATACCAGGGTAAGCATAATTGGTACGAACACCTGTTCCATCTGCTGTAAATCCATCGCCATTGCTTGTGTTACCAATACCAGAGGGTGTTTCTATTACCAATGGGTTACCATTTTTCCAAAATGCACGCATATAATTGTAGAACTGTGCGGCGTTATCTGGGTCTGTAGTAGGCTCAATATTGGTAGTACTCGCATTGTTGAAGTACATGAAATGAGACATGATGATACGCTCATTAATACCCAAGGTTGGATCTTCCGGAATACATCCTCCTCCATTTGGATCGCGTATACCATCGGTACAACCGTCTCTATCGTTGTCTATTCCATCAAAATAATCTGCAAAAGGACCTTGGAAAAAGTCGAAACCAACTGCAGGTGGATTCAATCC
>CALCFH010000320.1 GCA_937900215.1 uncultured Cryomorphaceae bacterium | reverse complement strand
ATGGAAATGGGACATAAAAAGGCCTTTCGCGACTTGCACGATACGCACAATGGTGGAAACGGACAAAACAACAGTGCCACCAATGAGGTGATTGCTGCCAATGCGGTTTTTTTCTCTGAGGCATCGATAAACGCAGCAAATCCATTGGGCGCGGCAAGTTTATCATTCGATCCAGCCGATACCTATTGCAGACCTTATTACAGTCCGGGCAGTCCGCTGAACAATCAGTTTCTAACGTATCGCATGTATTGGGATCCTTCCAACATCCGCTTTACGGTTGAACACAATGGAATTGAAAACGATTTATTCGAAACACCTTTCGCCATCGATAGCGTTTCTAGAGAATTTCATCAGCCATTCTACTTCTTGGCCAACTTGGCCATTGGTGGTGCGCTAACCGATGCCTTCAATTTGGGAGACCCCGCCAGCGGAGCCCCGGTTTCTATGCCCTTTCCGGCCGAAATGGTGATCGACTATGTAAAGGTTTTTGAATGGAATGGGCACGGAACTGTGCATTTGGGTCCGGGTTCTGCTCCTACTGGTACATACGGATTATTTACAGATTTAACCACCGTAGACGATCAGATGCTCATTGATAGTACGGGCTATATTTTTGTTTGGGAAGAAACCTTAATCGATGGTAGCGGGTCTCCTTTTGAAGGAACCAATGGCATTTCTTGGGTAAGCAATGGCAAAGGATGGTTTGGAGCAGGTATCATGGCAGCACAACCCTTGAACATGTCGAACTTCAACAATGGTGAACTTTCCTTTCGCATCCGCATTCCGGCGAATGTGGCTTTTAAAATTGGACTTACCGACGCATGGGGAAATCAGAACTATATTGAATTCCCTGCCAATCAGACCCGCTTTGGCCTGCAAAGAGACGGACAATGGGGACAAGCGATTATTCCTATTGCAGATCTTAGAGGTCCTGCCATAGATCTCAGTATGATGCAGTACACCTTTGTTATTTTGGAAGAAAACGGAGTGAGCACCAACTTTGAGCTAGACGATATCTATTGGAAAGGAGGCGTTTTAAGCAATGAAGAATATGTCCCTGCTATTCAATCTAGTATGCGTTGCAGCCCCAATCCAGCCAACGACAAAATAGAAATCAGTTGGATACAAAAAGTAACTTCTAGCAATAGCTTCTCTTTGGTTGATTTACAAGGAAAAAGTGTAAAAGAGGTAGAAACCAAAGAATTGTCTGCTGGAAAAAATGCTATGGAATGGAATCTTTCTGAGGTACCGGCTGGCGTATATATGCTCTTGCGTTCAGATGCTAAGCAATCGGAACACACTCGCATTATAGTGCTGCATTAAAAGCAAATAAACCTTTTGGCTCAAACGCAGCCTAAGCGCTATCTCTAAAACGAAAAAGCCCTTGAAGAAATTTCTTCAGGGGCTTTTTACTTTACCAGGTTTCTGGAGAAAGAATGAATATATGGGGTCTAAAGTAAATTCCAACTAAATTCAGATTCCACACTTCTAAAAAAATGTATCTTCTAGCCTTATTAGGTTTGCCCATGAAAATTCTCAAACTCTTCATTCTTTTCATACTCCTTGCAAGTTCTCTACAAGCTCAAACCTCCTTTGGACCCAAAAGAACCATAGACAGCTTTGCGCACGATGCACAACAAGTTTCAAGCGGAGATTTCGATGGAGATGGAGATATTGATGTGGTAGCCATAATGCGCGATGAACACCGGGTTTCATGGTATGAAAACCTCAACGGCCTAGGGCAATTTGGACCCGAAAACAGCATTGCTACCGTGAACTTTGGGAAGTCCATTTTTGTAGCCGACATCGATGGAGATGGAGATCTCGATATTGCATCAGGGGGTGCAAGCCATATTTATTGGCATGAAAACAATGGAAGCGCCTCTTTTACCACCACACATACGGTTACCACCTTTGCCAATGGGGCAGAAAGTCTTACCGCTGCCGATCTAGATGGAGATGGCGACATAGATCTAGCCTCGGTTTCTTCGGGTGCTGATAAGCTAGCGTGGTATGAAAACCTCAATGGTCTAGGAACTTTTGGCCCTCAGGTGATCATTAGCACTAGTCCGGATTATGGGGAAGGGATATGGTCCGCCGATATAGATGGCGATCTCGACATCGACCTCATTACCGCTTCGTATCTCGACGACGAGCTGGCCTGGTATGAGAATCTTGGGAATGGGAATTGGAGCGGAACCAAAATCATCAGCTCAACACAGGATGGCGCCATTGATGTTTTTGCTGGCGATTTCGATGGCGATGGAGACATGGATGTAGCTTGCGCTTCTTGGTGGGACAATACACTTGCTTGGTTTGAAAATACCAATGGTCTGGGAACTTTTGGCCCTGAACAAATCCTTTCAACGGGAAGTCCTACTCGGCCCTATACGGTCTATGGCGGAGATATTGACCAAGATGGAGATATGGATATTGTAGGTGGATGGTTGTATGAGGTTGGATGGTTTGAAAACACAAATGGATTGGGCAACTTTTCTAGCTTCCAAGCCATCGATTACACGGTTAATGATGCCCATCGCGTTGAACTTGCTGATGTGGATGGAGATGGGGATCTGGATGTTCTGGCCAGTACAACAGGTTCGGATTATGTGGCTTGGTATGAAAACAATCCCTGCTTGCTTTTTTCGGATACGCTTTTCATAACCGCTTGCGATAGCTACAGTAACCCGAGTGGTACTCAAATCATAAGCAACAGTGGATTCTACCTAGATACGCTTCAAAGCGCTCAAGGTTGCGACAGTGTTTTGAGCATTAATCTTAGTATATATTCTTCCAAAATCGATTCCATTTCAGTGGCGGCTTGCGATAGCTTTTATGCACCCTCCGGAAGGCTTTATACCAGCTCAGGCAATTATATCGATAGCCTGACGAGCCTTCACGGCTGTGATAGTCTTTTGTATATCGATCTCAATCTCCAGCATTCCTCCTATCAAGTGATTTCAATTTGGACCTGCGACAGCTTTGTAAGTCCAAGCGCTCAGGTCTATACCCAAGCCGGAACCTATATAGAATCAAATACTTCGGTTTGGTCTTGCGATAGTACACTCGAAATAAACCTCACACTGACCTATAGCAGCAATACTCAGATTTCCATTTCCGCTTGCAATCAATTTATTACCCCCATGGGTACGGTTTGTACGGTTCCTGGAG
>CALCFH010000319.1 GCA_937900215.1 uncultured Cryomorphaceae bacterium | reverse complement strand
CCACCTGTAGATTGACATTAAACAGTTCTTTTAAAGCTGCAGAATGCGCATCAAAATAAGGCTTGCTTCTTGATTTAACTCTACTTAAAACACTTTCAGGGTAATCGGATAGATTAACTAGACTGGATTTTAATACCGTTTTACTCCCATTCTCACCCAATATAACCAAGGGGCGACTGGAACTGGAGATACCCCTAAAATTTTGAACTATTCCAGCTTGAATGACGGCTTTTAAATCGGCGGCAATAGTTTCAGAAATACTGTCTTGAATCACCTTCCAATTAAGAGATTCTGCCATTGCATTCCCCGTAGAGGGGGCAATCTCTCTAAAAAAAATAGGACAGGATTCTTGTATCTCTTTCACCTCTTTTTGAAGTTCCTTTTCAGATTTGGTTAGAGCAAAATCAAAAGGCGCTTTTAAATCGGCATACACCCAGGGTTGCCCTTTTTGAAAGTCGTACCTAAAAGAATGATAATTAGGATATAAGGCTATTAAAGCCAATGCGGTGGCCACAAAAAACAACAAACGCGTGAAGCCTCTATTGTAGGTTGTAAATCGATCGAAGAGTTGCTTGGTTTTCATAGGCAGGACTCAAAGGTACTACACCAGTCTATTTAGGTGGCTACAGTGTTAAGAATAGATTAATTGCATTCAATCATAAAAAAATGCAACAGAAGCAAGAGAAGAAAATGCATCTTTGAAGTATTACACTAATACTTTTTTATGTCAGAAGATAAGGTCTTAAAAGCATTTGAGCAGAAAAACTGGAACGAAATTAAAACCAATGATTCTTGGGCAATCTTCAAGATCATGAGTGAATTTGTAGAGGGTTACGAAAAATTATCGAAAATTGGACCCTGTGTTACCATATTTGGCTCGGCCCGTACGAAAGAAGATACTCCCTATTATACCTTAGCGAGAGAAATTGGCAAAGACCTGACTCAGAAAGGCTACGGAGTTATTACAGGCGGAGGTCCTGGAATAATGGAAGCCGGAAATAGAGGCGCAAAAGAAGGAGGCGGAACTTCGGTTGGTTTAAACATCGACTTGCCTTTTGAGCAATCTAGCAATCCGTATATTGACAGTGATAAAAACCTAAACTTCGACTATTTCTTTGTTCGTAAGGTTATGTTTATGAAGTACTCTCAAGGATTCGTTGCTATGCCAGGGGGCTTTGGAACATTGGATGAATTGTTCGAAG
Source organism: uncultured Cryomorphaceae bacterium (assembly GCA_937900215.1). Lineage (GTDB taxonomy): Bacteria > Bacteroidota > Bacteroidia > Flavobacteriales > Schleiferiaceae > RFXV01. The sequence goes on along the minus strand of CALCFH010000319.1, from coordinate 1,970 downwards.
CTCTTACCTTAATACAAACGGATAAGATTGGCAAATTCCCCATTATTTTAGTTGGAAGGTCTTTTTGGTCAGGATTAATTGATTGGATTAAGTCTTCACTTTTAGAAACACATTCGAATATTTCAGAAGAAGATTTAGACCTATTTCTATTGGCAGATACTAGCGAAGAAGTGTGCAACTTAATTGACGAATTCTACAGCCGTTATTTATTGAAGCCCAACTTCTAGGAGGCAAGCAATCGAATAGACTCGGAAAATTCTTCCGGGTCTATTTGGTTTTAGCCCTAGCCGATCTCTCCCATGCCGCAGCTTGACTGCCTTTAATCCATCTCCCAAATCCAGCAAAAACGGCATAATTCATAAGACTAAAGTAATACGGGACATAAAAAGCGGAGCTCTTCTTATTTTTCAGAGATTGGATGTATCCTACCGTTGCTAAGAAATAGAAAAACACTTGAAAAGCAAATAGAACCTGGTAAATCCAGTCAATAGACAGAAGAGGGATGTTTAGAAGAAAAACCAAAGGCAAAGAGAAAGCGGCCAACGACCAACGCAAAACTCGATGACTTATGTAAATAAAACTGAGCATGGGTCTTTTAAAGGGAAGAAGCAGAAAGCGCAGTCGTTGCATACTTTGCCATCCACCCGCTGCAATGCGCACCTTTCTTTTCAATTCCTCCTTTACATTGGCAGAAGGAGACTCCATGGCATAGGCCTCGGGTTCATACAAAAAGCGATACCCTTTCGCAGCTATGCGCATACTTTGCATGAAATCATCTAAGATGCTATCCTCTTCTAAATCTTCACAAAGATCTGTCCTAAAACTTACGAGCTCTCCAGCAGCACCCACAATGGTTAGCAACTCGGAGTCCCATTTTTTAAGTGTGCTTTCATACTTCCAATACAGCCCCTCTCCTGCCCCACTCAACTCAGCACCTTTCGCTGGAAGCACCCTTTTTTCGCCTGAAACACCGCCCACTTCACTGAATTGATAATGTCTAGCTAAATTGCGGATTGACTCTTTATTGAGCATGGTATTGGCATCGCAAAAAACCACAATAGGCGTTTTCACATACTTCATTGCGCGGTTCTCCGCAGCTGCCTTGCCCGCCCTTCTATCTTCGTGAAGCAATAAAATTCCGTCATAGGTTTTTAATATATCCACCGTACTATCGGAAGACCCGTCTGTGATAAAAATGAATTGAAGTTTTTCTTTCGGATAATTGAGTTGGAAACAGTTTTCCACCTTATCTCGAATAAAGTCTTCCTCATTAAAACAAGGAACTACCAAGCTCACTTCCGGCTCGTACTCCTCTAGCTTTCTGGTTTTAACAAACATTCTTTTTATACGAACCATTAGAAACAAGACCATTCCATATCCTAAATAGGTATAAAAAACCAAGCCTAGAAGAATCCAAAAAACCACAGAAATAACACTCATAACTATCGGCTTTTTTGGGTAGTAAAATATTCAAAGAAGGGCTTTATATCTTTTCGAAATCTTCGAACAAAGGCAGTCCAAAGACTTCCATCCTTCATCGTTCTTCGCATACTGGTCCAGACCATTCCTTTTCTTCCCATTACAATAACAATCTTACCGTGGTGACCCAGCTCCCACGCTAAGGTTCCGTCTGAGCCTCTTACTACAGAAAGATCGTAGCCGCCTACCCTATCAGACGTTTCTTTTTTAAAAGCCATGGTACCTCCCATACAAACGAGGTGTGGGCGTTTGGCGGCTTTCATTAAAACGCTTATGTGTTTGGCAATCTGATATAAACGCAGAGACAAAGGATGACCACCTCCCTCAGTATAAAAAGCATAGAGCCCTGAGGTACAGACAACATCCTCCTGCAAAAGAGGAGCTACCATAGAGTCTACCCAATGACTTGGGTATAAAGTATCTGCATCACCAGACATAATGTATTTTCCTTTCGCCACCTTCAAGCCAGCTTGTCGAGCCGCAGCATAGCC
>CALCFH010000318.1 GCA_937900215.1 uncultured Cryomorphaceae bacterium | reverse complement strand
CGGGTACCAAAAAAGTAATTCGGTCTTAATTATTTTCATGAATCAAGAAGAAATGAACGAATTAGACGCTGTCTTTGTTGAGCATGTTAAGCTAGGCAATTCTATGCCCCCACAAACAGCTGACAATATGCTTATTGCATATGCATATTTCAAACAGGCTAGCGAGGGTGATAATACGTATGAAAGACCAACACATTCAGATGTTATTCGCACCTTTAAACACGATTCTTGGAAGCGACTTGAGGGAATGACTCAAGTAGAGGCGAAGAAATTATACGTCAAACATATAAAGATGCTGATTCAAATTTCTAAAGAGGAGGGAAGACTCTAATTCAGCTGCAATTGCTGCTTGCGCTTTTTATAGAGCTCTAAAACCAAAGCCAACTGGTCTTTTTCACTCAAATTAGAATTGTCCAACTCAATCGCGTCTTTCGCTTTCAATAGAGGACTATCTAATCTTTCTTGGTCTTGCTTATCGCGTTTTTGAAGATTTTCCTTCACCTCTTCTTTCGAAACATCTACTCCTTTCAATTTTAACTCAGAGAACCTTCTCTCTGCTCTAATGTCTGGATCAGCAGTCATATAAAGCTTCAGTTCAGCATTCGGGAAAACTACTGTTCCAATATCACGACCATCCATCACAACAGATCCCTCAGCGCCCATTCTTTGCTGCTCTCTCACCATTGCTTTGCGCACTTGAGATATCGAGCTAACAACACTGACCACAGCATTAACCTCCATGGAACGAAGATCATTCTCTACCTCTTTACCATTCAAAAATATTTCAGATTTACCTGAATTGACATTATAAACAAATTGAATTTTAATAGAATGCAGAGAATCTATTATTCCTTGCACATCTATTTCTGAATCAGACTTTATGAACCCTTTCTGCAAGCCGAATAGTGCCACAGTACGATACATCGCCCCACTATCAACATATTTGAGTCCGAGCTCTTTGGCTATTGCCTTCGCCAATGTACTCTTTCCTGTGCTCGAAAAGCCATCTACTGCTATGGTAAACCCCTTCATCTATTTCTTTTTATACTTATCAATATCAATCGTCAATCCCACTTGATTTGTAGCACCCGCTACATGATGAATGCTTCTAGAATAATTGAAAAAGGTTTTAAATAACCGAATACCAAATCCAAAAGACAAGCCTGCTGAAGAACGCCTAGTAAGCATACTCATTTCTGCTCTTCTTCTAAAACTATAGGCTGTATGGAAATGAAAACCGGGTAGCATTTGGAACTCTGCACCTACTAATACATGGCGCATGAACATTTGCCCGAAGGATACTTCTTGATCTAAAAACTCACCTGTTAAAGGATCAATTTGGCTCAGATTGGGATTAAAATAACTTAGGTCCCACTGCTGCAGATGTTCGAGCGTAACATGCCATCTAAATGGCATATGCTCAAACTTATTGGATACGCCAAATTGAATCTCAAAAGGCAATTCCTCTTTTACACCTGCATATGTTGTCAATTGGGTCCCCACATTCCTCAATAATAAAGAGAAAGTTATGTTTTTCTCAGGGATTCTATACGTCGCCGCCAAGTCAGCCGCAAGACCCCAGGATGTATATGATTCTAGAACAGAATTTATTAGTTTTAATTGAACTCCAATATTCCAATTAGTGTCTATTTGTCTAGATGCAGATAGTAAAAAGGCATAATCAGCAGCAGTGAATGAACCTGTGATGATTCCCTGAAAATTTGCCGCATCAAATTCGCCGTAATTCAAATATTTCATCCCCACCTGAAAAGTAGCCCATCCTTTTTTATGATAAACATAACTAGCCTCAGCACTACTGATTCCAACAGGGAAATTTAGGTTACTTATTGAAATCTGATTGTGCATCGATGCACGCAACAAAGAGGGGTTGGCCAAAGCAAAATTCAAATCATTCTCATCAAATGCCACCGCTTTTGAACCTAATCCCGCCAAGCGAGGTGATGAAACAACGTCGAGGAAATTGTAAACGCCGCGCCCTCCAATTTGGGCTTTCGCGCTGTTTATCAACAATATAAAGGCGAACGAAAGAAAGATCCTCATGGCTTGCAAATTAGACATCACAAGGCAGAAACGCACACTTATTCTCAAGATTGTTGAGAGAGCAATATTGGTTTATCCACCTTAGTCTGTAACAAAGCGCGATCCACTACTTCATTCATCCATTTTACATAAGAGAATTCAAGTCCTTTTGTATATAATTCTCCCATTTCTTCAACGTCTTTACGATTGTCTTCGCACAATATTATCTCTGTAATTCCTGCTCTTTTTGCAGCCAATATTTTCTCTTTAATACCGCCAACAGGCAAGACTCTTCCTCGCAAGGTGATTTCTCCGGTCATCGCAATTTTATTTCTCACCTTTTGTTGAGTGAATAAAGAAGTTAAGGCGGTTAACATTGTCACCCCAGCAGAAGGCCCATCTTTTGGAGTTGCTCCTTCTGGAACATGAATATATACGTCCCAATTTTTAAAAGATTCTGCCTTTATTCCAAAGTCTTCAGCATGTGATTTTAAGTATGCCATGGCTATAGAAGCAGATTCTTTCATGACATCACCCAAATTTCCAGTAACCGTCATTTTGCCAGTACCTTTACTCAGAGCAGATTCTATAAAAAGAATATCTCCGCCAACAGGTGTCCATGCTAATCCAGTAACAACTCCTGCCACATCGTTTCCCTGATATTTATCCCTATTCAATCTCTCAGGCCCTAAAATCTTAGAAATCTCTTCAAGAGAAGGGGAAATAGTGTATTCCTCTCCCGTAGCCACTTTCATGGCCAGATTGCGAACAATTTTAGCAATGGTTTTTTCCAATCCTCTTACACCTGATTCACGGGTATAGCCTTCAACAATTAGATCTAAGACTTTCTTTGATAATTTTAAGTCTCCTTTTTTTAAACCATGTTCTTCTAATTGTTTTGGAAGAAGGTATTTCAAAGCTATTTGAACCTTTTCCTCAATGGTATAGCCTGTAATTTCTATGATTTCCATTCTGTCCCTAAGAGCAGGTTGAATAGATCCTAAATTATTGGCTGTTGCGATAAATAAAACTTTGGATAGGTCATACCCAAGTTCAACAAAATTGTCGGTAAAACTATTATTCTGCTCTGGATCCAGGACCTCAAGCATCGCACTGGATGGATCTCCTTGACCTCCGTAAGAAATCTTATCTATTTCATCCAACACAAAAACGGGATTAGACGTCCCTGCTCTTTTAACGGATTGAATTATTCTTCCTGGCATAGCACCAATGTAGGTCTTTCGATGGCCTCGTATTTCGGCCTCGTCCCTAAGTCCGCCTAATGCTACCCGGATATACTTTCTATTTAAGGCTTTAGCCACAGATTTTCCCAACGAAGTCTTACCAACACCAGGAGGGCCATACAAGCATATTATGGGTGATTTCATATCTCCCTTTAACTTTAAAACAGCCAAATATTCTAAAATTCTCTCCTTAACTTTTTCTAAGCCGAAGTGATCTTTATCTAAGATTCGCCTTGCCCTAATCAGATCAAAATCATCCTTTGAAACATGGTTCCAAGGCAACTCTAACAGAAGCTCCAAATAATTGCGCTGAACGGAATATTCGGGCATTTGAGGATTGGTTCTCTGTAGTTTGGATAGGTCTTTATCAAAGGTTTTCGCTACTTCTTCGGGCCATTTCTTTTTAGATGCTTTCTGTCTTAATTCCTCTACTTCAATTTCGTATGAATTTCCACCCAATTCTTCTTGAATGGTTTTCATTTGCTGATGAAGAAAATACTCCCGCTGTTGTTGATCAAACTCCGTTTTTACCTTCGATTGAATTTCATTCTTCATCTCCAGCATCTGAAGCTCGGTAGTGAGGTGACGCAAAACCGAATTAGCCCTTTTAGAAAGATCTATTTCTTCCAAAAGCGCCTGCTTCCCTTCTACCTCGAGGTTCATGTTGGAAGCGATGAAATTCACTAAAAAAGCATTGCTCTCAATGTTTCGGACCGCGATGGAAGCTTCAGAAGGAATGTTGGGCGACTCTCTTATTATGGTGAGTGCCATATCTTTTACTGAATCAATTAAGGCTTTAAATGCCTGTGTTTCTTTTTTAGGACGCTTTTCATTCAGAGGGTGAATTCTCCCTTTCAAATAAGGCTCTGTTTCAATGATCTCATCTAGAACAAACCTTCGCTTGCCTTGAATTATAACCGTTGTATTGCCATCGGGCATTTTAAAAAGCTTGATAATCTTGGCGAGAGTTCCAACTCCAAATAAACCACTCGGACTTGGATCTTCATCGTTCATATCTCGTTGAGCGATAATACCAATCACCCCTTTTGTCTTTTGTGCCTCCTGTAAAAGTTTAATAGATTTATCCCTTCCGGCGGTGATTGGAATGACCACCCCGGGAAATAAAACGGTATTTCTCAAAGGTAAAATGGGCACCTCTTCAGGCATATCATCACTTTCCATGGCAGACTCATCGTCTGCAGACATTAATGGAATAAAATAAAATCTGGATCACTATCCGATTTAGAAATAAATAAATTCTGAAAATTCAAAATATCTTCTGGTAAATTCATTGAGTCAATGTGTCAGTAATCCCAATAAATCTTGGGTAAATATGAATAAATCAAGCTATGTGCCGAAAATCGAATACCGTCAGTTTGGCTGACCTTCTCCGTTCAACGTTTGGACCTTCTTTAATATTTCCATTT
>CALCFH010000317.1 GCA_937900215.1 uncultured Cryomorphaceae bacterium | reverse complement strand
AAGAAGATGTAATTCAGATTGTATCGAATCAAATCTTCGAGGTACATAATGTATTGTTTGCCGTATTTCGGAAGCTCAACAAAGCGACCAATTAATTCAGCGGGAACCTCAATGAGAGCATATCTCGGGCTATCGGGTTTGGCTTTTTGAACCAGTTTTATTGCGAGGTAGATGGATTTGTCTCTAAGCTCTGGAATTCTATCTAAGCCATTGATTATTAAAGTAAAGACAGCAGGGCTGACCTTTTCAATGAAAAACTTTTTTACAAATTCTCTTTGTTTGGAGGTGAGCTCCTTTTCATTCGGAATAATGATGTCATTTTCTTCGAGCAGACGAACCAATTCATCGTGAATTTTATGCGATCTTCTTTGCTGCTCCAAAACCACTTGGGTGATTTCATGCAGCAGTTCATCGGGCTTGTAGCCCGTTAAATCGGGCTCAGAATTTTTATCAGAAAGCAGGTTTAGTCGCTTTATGGCGGCATAACGCACTCGGTAGAACTCATCCAAGTTATTTGAAAAAATACCTAAGAAGCGCATGCGTTCAATCAAAGGAACACTGGGGTCTTCGGCCTCTTGTAAAACACGTGCGTTGAATTGTAACCAACTCAAGTCTCGGTTGATATAGCGTTTGCCCTTGACTCTCATTTTCTCTTTTTTGGATAATCTATAAATAGTAATTCTGCTTGAAATTCAATAGTGTCCCAGTTCTGAGTTTTAAACCGCAGCCCAACAATTCCAGTGGTTGGAAGCTTATCTATTCGATGATCTAGACATCGATTTACAAAATCAGTAAAGGTGGGATTGTGGCCAAAGAGCATAGCGGAGGAAATGTCTTGGGGAAGAGAGCGAATAAGGATTTCTATATCCTTAAGACTTCCGCTGTATAATTCTCCATAGATATTCAAGGAAGAATACGGAATGGATAAGGTTCTGGTAAAAATTAAAGCCGTATGAATAGCCCTATTGGCAGGACTAGACAAGAGCAGTTCTGGAAATTGTGCCTGATCTCTAAGAAATTGAGCAGATTGGGCGGCATCTTGAATCCCCTTTTCGTTCAGGGGCCTATCCATATCCGCAATGGTTCCCGCCTCCCAACTTGACTTAGCATGGCGAACGAAATAGAGTGTTTTCATGTAAAGAAATGGCTTTTGTCTCTTCCGTCTCGAAAATAGTCTATTCAATCAATTCTAGCGGAGAGGATCTGGAAGAAATAGGTGATTTGTGATAAAAAGTGCTCTTAGCGAAAAGCATCTTTATTATTCGGTTCTCTTTGAACGCTCCCAATAGGTATCCATTTCATCAAGAGACATTTCAGAAAGTTTTATATTGTCTTGTACAACCCACGCCTCCATATCTTGAAAGCGCTTGATGAATTTTTTATTGGTACGTTCGAGGGCCATCTCTGGGTCTACCTTCAAAAAGCGACCGTAGTTGATCAGGGAAAACAATACATCTCCAAACTCGGCTTCTATGTTTTCTTTTTTTCCTTCTTCTTCCGCCTCTATCAATTCGGCTAATTCTTCTTGCACCTTAGCCCAAACTTGATCTTTATTGTCCCAGTCGAAGCCTACTCCTCTGGCTTTGTCTTGAATTCGTACTGCTTTTACCAAAGAAGGCAAAGACTTTGGAACACCTTCTAAAACAGACTTCTTTCCTTCTTTGAGCTTCAACTTTTCCCAATTGGCTTTAACCTCTTCTTCGTTGGCCACTTTCACATCGCCGTAAATATGCGGGTGCCTGTGGATGAGCTTCTCGCAAATAGAGTGTAGCACATCGGCAATGTCAAAATCCTTTGTCTCGGAGGCAATTTTAGAATAGAAAACCATATGCAGAAGAATATCGCCAATTTCCTTCTTGAGTTCTTGAATATCCCCTTCTACAATGGCATCGGCCAGTTCGTAGGTTTCTTCAATGGTTAAGTGTCTAAGGCTTTCGAAGCTTTGCTTCTGATCCCAGGGACATTTCTCCCTAAGATCATCCATGATGTCTAACAATTTGCCAAAGGCCTCTAGCTTCTCCTGCCTACTGTGCATTATTCTGCTTTTGGCTCTGCTTCAGAATCAGGCATTGCCGTTTCTTCTAATGCTTCTTGATCTGCTTCTGCTTTTTCTGAAACCACTTCTGCTACCTCCTCAACGGAGGCCTCGGCCTCTGATTCGGCAAGAAGTCCTGAAGCACTAAGAGAAGTATACCAATTAATTACTTTTTTAATGTCGCTGGTATATACGCGTTCCTGATCGTAATCTGGAAGGATTTTTAAGAAGAAGTCGTGAAATTCAGCACCACTGCTTTTCTTATTTGGAATTTCTGAGTCGGCAAGTTTGGCCATTAAGCCAAAAACCTCGGTAAGAGGCACCTCCTTATCATAGGTATAAATGGCAATGTCTTTTAATGCACTTACTTGTTGGGTGGAGCTTATGGGCAAACGCTTTCCGTCGAGTAAACTTTCAGCGATTAGTCCATTTCTACTCTGTGCCAATAATTTAAACAAACCTGGCTTGCCTGATACGGCTAAAATGTCTTCTAATTTCATTCTTTTGATTCTGTATTTGTCTGTCTCAAACGCTCAATTAAATCTTGTGGATTGTCTGCGAGCTTGAGCAAGAATACCATTTCTTCGGCGGTTTGCCTCAATGGATGAGTAGGATTATTCAAAATGAAGTCTTCGTAGCTTTTCATTGCTTCTGCTTTATTGCCAATGAATTCATCCCAAGTAAAGGCAATTTGAAAAGAAGCCTCAGCCGCAACGGAATGCTCTGGGAATCTTTTTCCAACCTCTTTGAATTTATTGATAGACTCAAGAGAATAGCCCGGAATAGAGCGCAAAATAAAAGCTGATTTCAGTAAATGATAGGGGGCAAGTGAGTCAGCCAGATCTTGCTTGGCTGCTTTTTCGAGCTGAACCGAATAGGCCTTAGCCAAGGTGGTATCCTCCGGATTGGCATCGTAGGCCAATTTGGCCGGAGTGAGGTCTATTTTCTCCAAAACCCTAGGCTCTGAATCACAGGCCCATAGAATGCCTAATAGGCTGATTATACTCAGTATTCTCATCTTTTTAAATTTGGAAAACGCATACGATACTCAACTTTAACCTTACCCTTCGAAATATTGCTCAATCTGCCTTTTAGCAACTGCTTGCGCAAAGGAGACAAATAATCTGTGAAAAGAATGCCCTCAATATGATCGTATTCATGCTGAATAACGCGGGCGGCCATTCCAGTAAATTCTTCCTCGTGCTCTTTGAAGTTCTCATCCAAATAACGGATTCTCAAGTGCTTGGGTCTGCTTACATCTTCACGTACATCTGGAATAGAGAGACAGCCTTCGTTAAAGGCCCATTCTTCGCCATCTTCTTCTAAGATCTCTGCATTGATGAAAACCTTTTTGAACGATTTAAGCATCAATCGGTCTTCATCCGATTCTTCCTCATCTTCCGCAAAAGGAGAGGCATCTATGATAAACAATCGAATGTCTAATCCGATTTGCGGCGCGGCCAAGCCAACTCCTGAGGCAGCATACATGGTTTCAAACATATTTGAAATGAGCAGGTCTAGCTTTGGATAGTCGGGTGAAATATCCTTGGCCAATCGCTTTAAAACAGGGTCGCCGTAAGCAACAATAGGAAGTATCATGTTGGCAAAGGTAGCACGCCTAAATGCATTTTTCCCATGGTTTGAATTGATAAGGCCTTTAAAAGCGGTTCTGTTTGCATAGAGCGATTGTGTAGGTCTCTTTCAATAAATACAAGAATAGTCGATATCTTTCCTCCCAACTAAAAGGCGCTATGGTTAAATTACTGCTTATCGTAGGAATGTGTCTCCAGTATTTTGCTTTTTTCTTTGCCGTTCCTGAATTATTTGGCAAAGAGCGATTGGTGCAATTCAATAATTGGATAATAAAAGCAGTCAAGATGGCTCCAGGAATACTCATAGCTATTTTTACTACCGCTGTAGGTATTTCTTTTAGTTTCTGGGCTCCTTATTTATATAAGTCAGGAGAAAGGTGGATGTACATACTCTATTTCAGTTGCGTGATCTTAACTATGCTCATGGCCATCCTCATTGCAGTGTTCAATAAGAAAATTGTAAAATATTCAACTGAAAAAGCGGTGAATCCCATTCTCAATAGACTTTTGGTAGATAAGAATTACAGCATGCGGGCACTGAAATACGCAGCTGTTCTGTATAGTTTGGGATTGATGGTGCTCATTGTAGCCACTATTTTGAGCTAATTGATAGAGAGTTCGGCTTTGAGATGAGGGCGTTTTGAATTCCGGGTCTAATTCTGAAAGAAGTTGGGTAAAACCAAAAAACCCTTTGGCATATGCCAAAGGGTTTTTCATTTTAGTAGAAGCAAAGCGATCTAGCGACCTCTGCCTTTTTTCTTCTTTTTACCTTTTGAATCCGTATCGTCCTCATCAGAATCATCTGAACCTCCCGTACCTCCTTCGTCGCAGCAGCAATAGCCTGAGGCAATAATTTCTATTTTGTTCGCGATAATATAGTTGCGCACTACTATTTGATAACCAACACCGGTAACCGAACCATTGGATTCTTTATCGCATTTCTTCACCAAACTCTCAATTACATCGTAGGTGTTTTTAGGCGGATTAAAACCTAGAAAATTGAAGTGTGAATACACTACCGTTACTTTTCTGCCATTTGGCACTACGTCTCCTGAATACCCTACACCGGCCAATCCTCCGCAAG
>CALCFH010000316.1 GCA_937900215.1 uncultured Cryomorphaceae bacterium | reverse complement strand
GGCTAGGAGTTATCTGCATTCTATCTACACTTCACATGATTTATAAATGAGAATAGCCATTATTGGAGCAGGTGCTGCGGGCTATTTTGCAGCCATTTCGGCCAAAACCCATCACCCTAAGGCAGAGGTTTGTCTTTTTGAAAAGTCGAACCAAACCCTTGCGAAGGTGCGTATTTCTGGAGGCGGGCGGTGCAATGTTACCCACGCTTGTTTTTCTATATCCGAGCTGAGCAAAGCCTATCCGCGCGGTGGGAAGAATCTAAAGAAACTCTTCCCCATTTTCAATGTTGCCGATACCATTGAGTGGTTTGAGAAAAGAGGCGTGCCTTTAAAAGTAGAGGAAGATGGAAGGATGTTTCCGCTCAGCAATTCTTCGGAAAGCATCATTCAATGTCTTCAAAAGGAAGCAGATAGATTAAAGATTAAATTGTTTCTTCAATCGGCTATTGTGGCCCTTCGCCAAGCAAACAATACCATCGAACTTTCTTTTCAAAGGAAAGATACATCCACCCAAAACTTTGATAAAGTAATTGTTACCACAGGCGGATCGCCCTCGCTAAAGGGCTTGGCATGGCTAGAAGAATTGGGACACACCATTGCACCACCCGTTCCTTCTTTGTTCACCTTTAATATGCCCAAGAACCCCATAACTCAGCTTATGGGATTAGTGGCCGAGAAGGTTCAGATTCGCATTCAAGGCACTAAACTAAAATCAGAAGGCCCTTTGCTTATTACCCATTGGGGAATCAGTGGACCGGCGGTGCTGAAACTTTCTTCCTTCGGCGCGCGCATTTTGAGCGATTTAAAGTACCAATTCAAAGTCCAAATAAGCTGGGTGAATGAAAACAACAGCATTAGAATCTTAGAACATCTGCAAGAGATCATTCAGCTTCATCCCAAAAGAAAACTCAGCAATGAAAGACCCTATGCGTTGCCTGACCGACTTTGGACTTTTTTATTGACTAAGATTGAAGTATCTCCTGATAAGATTTGGGGAGAGATGGGCGGCAAGGCGCTGAATAAAATGGTGAGTATTTTAAGCAATGATGTCTATGAACTCAATGGTAAAACCACCTTTAAAGAAGAGTTTGTGACCTGTGGGGGCCTCTCGTTTGAAGATATAGATGGATGTAGTCTGCAAAGCAAAAAGATAAAAGGACTCTATTTCGCGGGGGAAGTATTGGATGTAGACGCCATAACAGGCGGGTACAATTTTCAAGCCGCATGGACCACCGGCTTCATAGCTGGGAAGCTGTTGGAATAGAACTCAATTGTTCGGGTAAAGTTCAAGTAAAATAAACCCATACATTACATACAATGTATGGGTAATAGAGATCCAAAGAGCTTACTTGAGTATAAATGAAACAGCAGGATAATGCGGCTCACTTATGAGTTTTAGATACTAATTTCCTGTTGTCAAAGGGTCTAGAGTTATATTTTAGCTACTTTTAGTTTGACTGAAAAATACCGCTGGATACGGCATTTTGAAATCTTTTATAGCACAGGCAAAGTTTAATAAACAACAGGAGTGAGAACTTCCAAATAGACCATTCTAGTCTCACT
>CALCFH010000315.1 GCA_937900215.1 uncultured Cryomorphaceae bacterium | reverse complement strand
GATTCACATTAAACAAGCAGGCTCTACTGAATGGGTTAAAAGCGAGAGTTTTCCAGGCATTCCATCAGGAGCATATGTTCAAGGAATTTGGCCATCTAAGCATGACAAAAACAGGGTATATGCTGCGTTTAATCACCATAAATACGGCGATTTTAAACCATATCTCCTAAAAAGTACCGATGGAGGAAAAAGTTGGACAAGCATTCAATCGAACCTACCTGAAAGAGGCACTGTGTATGCCTTTGCCGAGGATCACAAAAATGCCAACTTGCTTTTTACAGGAACAGAATTCGGACTATTTACTAGTTGGGATTCAGGCAAGGAATGGAACGCCCTAAAAAGCGGATTGCCTACAGTGGCCATAAAAGATATCGAAATTCAAGAGCGTGAAAACGATTTGGTACTGGCCACATTCGGCAGAGGTTTTTATATTCTTGACGACTATTCGCCACTTAGAGAGTTGGAAAATTTCACTAAATCTGAGGCAAAAATATTCTCTGTTAAAACAGCAAAGCTGTTCAATCCATCTAAACCTTTGGGCTACGGAGGAGCAGGATTTCAAGGTGCAGGATTTTACCTTGCACCCAATCCAGAGATTGGGGTTCAATTCACCTATTATATACCCGAAGTTTCGAAAAGTTTAAAAGACCTTCGAAAAGAAAAAGAAAAGAAAGACTTCGAGTCGGGAGTTGTAATTGCCTATCCGACAAGTGCAGAGCTGCAGAAAGAAGACCTAGAAATAGAACCCTATCATCAATTGATTATTACGGATAAGAATTCTCAAGAAGTTATTCGCTTAAATAAACCCCAATCAAAAGGATTAAAACAATGGCTGTGGGATGGAAGGTATCCATCCAAAGAAGGGGTTTCAAATTACAATGGAAAAACAGCCAACCGCAGCACTTCTTTTGTATCCGAAGGGGAATATTTCGCACAGCTCTATGCTGTAGATAGGATGGGCACAAAGGCAATCGGTGCAAAGCAATCTTTTAAAATTGAATACTTAAAAGGAGGGCAACTTCCTTCGAAAGACCTGAAAAATCTAGACCAATTTCAACGCAAGGCTGACGAGGCAGTCGCAAAATTATCAGCAATTGAGGAAAGAAAAAATAGACTATCCAAGGAGTTAAAGCATATGCGCGCCAATGCCTCATTACTCATAAATATGCCAGAGGCTTCAATGGAGAAGATTTCTGATTTGGAGTTTAAAATAGACAATATTGAAATCAAGTTGTATGGTAATTCAAGACTTCAGAAACTAGAATTTGAAACTGTGCCTGGACTCATGGATAGAATGGGTTCAATCACTTGGAATTCATACTATAACAGTTCAGATCCAACGGCAATGCAGATAGACAACTTGAAAATAGTACAAGAAGAAATGCCTAAGCTAGCGAATGAGCTAAATGAAACAGAGGAAGAGGCTCGCAAATTATATATGCAATTAATTAACAGCGGAATGCCTGAATTAGATGGAAGTCTAGAGCAACGCTAAACTACCTTTGTATCCTTATCAAAAGAAGCCATGTCACTCGATCTAATAAATAAGCAATACACTTCTGCGGAAGCTCAGTTGCGCCTGAAAGAAGAATTTCAAAGGGCGAAACCCTGTATGCACTTGAATTTAGAAAATTTCTTAGCTCAAGACCTAGCTCTTGAGCTATTTAGCAACTTTCCACCCATTGAAAGCCTGAATGTTAAAAGGAAAAGTCTCAATGAAAACAAATCAGAAGACTATCATTTTGAACGTTGGCATCCCTCCTTCGCAAAACTCAGAGCATGCATTGCAAGCGATGCCTTTTGTAAATGGATTAGCGATATAACCGGAGTTGAAGGCTTGAAAACAACCAATGACTCATTGGGCTCAGGAGTGCATCAAGGTAAAGATGGAAGCTATGTAGATGTACACATAGATGTGAATATGAACCCAGATAAAGGTCTCTGGAGACGCATTAATTTATTGATTTACCTCAACAAAAATTGGAAGCCCGAATATGGTGGAGACCTAGAGCTATGGAATAAAGAAATGACCGTATGCGAGGTAAAAGTTCCGTGCGATTTTAACCGCGCCGTGATATTTTACACAGACGAAAAATCGCCTCATGGCTATGCTCGCATTAAAGTACCCGAAGGAGAAACACGCAAGAGCTTTTATACTTATTTCTACACTCCACTAGGCGATGGATTCAGATATAGTGATTCTCGCTTTGTCTCTAGACCCGATGATGCAATTGGAAAAAAACTGGTAACGGGAATGAAGGAATCAGTTAAAATAAATGCCAAGAGATTTTTAAAAGCTCTGGGGGTTCGCTCTCTTGATTTTCAAGACAAGAACAAGAAAAAAAATGAGTGAGAAAAACGATTCTGCTAAAAAGCGAATCGACTGGAAAGCATTAAAAAGAGGTAGTAAGCTATATAGCTACATTCGTCCGTATCAAGGAAAGTTTCTTCTTGGTGTGGTTTTCCTTTTTCTTTCGAGTGCAGCCAACCTAGCCTTTCCAAAATTGCTAGGCGATTTAGTAAACGCTTCTTCTTTGGAGAACTTCAACTCGTCTATAAAACAAGTGGCTCTCATGCTTTTTGGCGTATTGATTCTTCAAGCCACCTTCTCTTATTTTAGAATTATTCTATTCGTTCAAGTAGCAGAAAAAGGATTGGCAGCTCTTAGACAAGCTACCTATGAGAAAATATTGCGACTACCCATGACCTTCTTCAACACTCGTAGAGTGGGAGAACTCAATTCTAGAATTTCATCTGACATTTCTCAACTTCAAGAAACCTTCACCACAACGCTGGCTGAGTTCATTCGTCAGTTGATCATTATTATTGGAGGTATTGTCCTTTTGCTTTTCACCTCAGTTAAGTTAACCTTATTTATGTTGGCCATACTCCCGGTTGTTGTATTGGCTGCCGTAGCTTTTGGAAGGTTCATTCGCAAATACTCTAAGAAAGTGCAAGATGAATTAGCAGACAGCAATACCATAGTTGAGGAAACCCTCCAAGGAATTGGTTCTGTAAAGGCATACACCAATGAATTGTTTGAACTAAACAGATATAAAACCACTACTGAATTAGTAGCTCAAACCGCCATTAAAGGAGGCTATTATAGAGCCGCCTTTGCGAGCTTTATCGTTCTGGGTTTATTTGGAGCAGTAGTAGCCGTTATTTGGCAGGGAAGTATTCTTATTGCCGAGGGAAAACTAGATGCAGGACAACTCATTTCTTTTGTGTTGTATTCAAGCTTTATTGGAGGTTCTATTGGCGGAATGGCAGATGTGTATGCTCGAATTCAAAAAGCAGTTGGAGCAACCGAAGAGCTGCTAGAAATATTTGAATTTGAGGAAGAACCCATCCAATTTCAAAAAAGGAATAAGTCAAGCCTTTCCAAAATTAGAGGAGCCTTGGCTTTTCAGAATGTAGATTTCGCTTATCCATCTAGAAATGAACTGAAAGTTTTAAAAGGACTGCGTTTTCAGGCATCCGCCGGACAAAAGATTGCTTTGGTTGGTTCTAGTGGTGCCGGAAAATCTACTGTTATGAACTTAATTCTTGGATTTTACCACCCTAATTCAGGTGAAATTCAGATAGATGGAAAAGCACTTCCATCTTACGATCTCACTTCATACCGCCAACAACTTGCTCTAGTGCCTCAAGACGTACTTCTTTTTGGTGGAAGCATTTCAAGCAATATAGAGTATGGCAATCCAGGAAGTTCTCAAATTGAGATTGAAGAAGCCGCAAAAAAAGCTTTTGCGCATGACTTTATTCTTTCATTTCCAGATGGCTACGATACACTTGTGGGCGAAAGAGGAATACAACTCAGTGGCGGTCAAAGACAACGAATAGCCATTGCTAGAGCGCTTCTTTGTAATCCCGCAATTCTTTTATTAGATGAAGCTACAAGCGCCCTCGACAGTGAAAGTGAAGCAGAGGTGCAAAAGGCCCTAGAGCTTTTAATGCAAGGTAGAACTTCCATTGTTATAGCGCATAGACTCTCAACCATACGAAATGCGGATTTAATTTTAGTCATGGAGCAAGGCCAGATTGTAGAACAGGGAACCTATCTAGAATTAATGTCAAAAAGTGCGGGTAGATTTAAAGAGCTGCACAATTTTCAGAGTCAAAATCTTGAAGATACACTTGGCGAAAAATCAGATTGATCTCTTCCCTTAAGTTGGATGAAATTTGTATATGAATTCATACATTCTCTGAATTCGCTAGAAATGCAAAATTAGAATCCTTGCCATACAAAAAGCGATGATTTTCGCCTACTACTTTTGTGCACATGCATTCCACACACTTTCCAATCAGGCTATTAAAAGAAGAAGATAAACCAAGAGAAAAACTTTTACTTCAAGGAAGATCAGCCCTCAGTGACACAGAACTTCTGGCCATTCTTATCAATACAGGAACAAAAAATAAATCTGCACTTGATATCGCCAAGGAGATACTACTCACCTGCCATTCTGATTTAAATCAACTTGGCAAATTAGACTGCAAGCAGCTGATGCATTTTGAAGGAATGGGAGAGGCGAAGTCTATAACTCTAATAAGCGCTTTAGAACTAGGCAGAAGAAGGGCCTCTACCCAAAGCCAAAAAGGCGTTGCAATTAGTTCAAGTCAAAGCGCATATGAGATTTTTCGATCCAACCTAAGCGATTTAGATCACGAAGAATTTTGGGGCCTTTACTTAAGTTCATCTAATAAAATTGTTGGGAAAAAGAGGCTAAGTCAAGGCGGAATTTCAGGAACCGTAGCAGATCTACGCATTATTCTCAGAACGGCATTAGAATTCAAGGCAACCAGCTTTATTGTAGCCCACAATCACCCATCCGGATCAACCAAGGCTAGCCAAGCTGATATTCAACTTACAAATCGATTAAAAAAGAGTTCAGAATTAATGGATTTAAAGCTTCTCGATCACCTAATCATTGGTGATCAGTCCTATCTTAGCTTCGCAGATGAAGGACTCCTTTAAGGTCTGAAAAAAGAATAAAAAAATGCACAAGGTGATGAACCTGGTTGGCGCCAGACCTCAGTTTATAAAATCAGCTGGTATTTCCCGAGAATTGGCAAAACACCCAAATATCGAAGAAGTATTTGTGCATTCTGGCCAACATTATGACATTGAAATGTCACAGCTATTTTTCGATGAATTAAACCTGCCCAAACCTCAATTTCATCTCGGCGGAGATCACAAAGAAGGACAAGTTCAAATAGATTGGATGACCAAGGCAATGAGTGATTTATTGCGGAT